>JAQSWG010000141.1 GCA_029266735.1 Ornithinibacter sp. | reverse complement strand
ACCGGCGAGCCGGCCTCGGCGAGGAGGTCGAGGACGTCGCAGACGAGCGCCGACCCGCCGAGGGCGGCGACGAGCACGGACCTCGGGCGCTCGCCACCGGCGACACGGGAGATGCCCGCCTCGTCAGCGGAGACGAGCGCGCGCCGCACCTGCGCTCCGGCAGAAGCGAGCGAGCGGAGGGCGTCGCGGGTGTCGAGGGCGCGCAGGGCATCCTGGTCGTCAAGCCGGCGTTCGTCGACCCATGGCATGGCTGTCGGGGTGGTGGTCTCGTGGTGTCGCGCGGCCGGTCAGGCCGGGCGGCGCGCCTCGTCGACGAGGAGGACCGGGACGCCGTCGTCGATGCGGTAGGCGAGCCCGCAGGCGGTGGAGGTGCAGACGAGCTCGGGTCCACCGTCGGGGCCGGTGTCGTCACGCAGCTCGCTGCGACAGGCCGGGCACCGGAGGATCTCGCGCAGCCACGGCTCGATCGGCGACACGGGGGCGGCCTGCTCGCTCATGGGGTCCTCTCCGGGGGCGACGCGGTCATCGGCGATCCTCCCACACGGGGTGGGCCGGGTCAGGACCGGATGACGTCCAGAACGGCGTCGCGGACCCGGGCCATGGCGGCCTCGTCGGCGGCCTCGACGTTGAGCCGGAGCAGCGGCTCGGTGTTGGAGGCGCGGAGGTTGAGCCACCACATCGGGTCGCCCTCTCCCCCGCCGTGCACCAGCGTCAGGCCGTCGAGCTCGTCGGTCTCGACACCCTCGTGGGAGGCCCAGGCCCGCACGCGCTCGGTGGCCGCCGCGGCATCCGGGACGGTCGAGTTGATCTCGCCCGACGCGGCATACCGCTGGAGGTCCGCCATGACCGCGCTGAGCGGCTCTGGCTGCTCACCGAGGGCGGCGAGGACGTGCATCGCCGCGAGCATGCCCGTGTCGGCGTACCAGAAGTCGCGGAAGTAGTAGTGGGCGCTGTGCTCACCACCGAAGACGGCGCCCTGCCGGGCCATCTCCGCCTTGATGAAGGAGTGGCCGACGCGTGTGCGGACGGCCCGCGCGCCCGTTGCCGCGATGACCTCGGGGACCTGGGCGGAGGTGATGACGTTGTGGACGACGGCAACGTCCGCGGCATCCGCCCCGTTGGCGACGGCGCGGGCGACCTCGCGACGGGCGATGAGACCGGTGATCGCGCTGGGGCTCACCGGTTCACCACGCTCGTCGACGACGAAGCAGCGGTCGGCGTCTCCGTCGAAGGCGAGGCCGAGGTCGGCGTGATGCTCGCGGACGGCCGCCTGGAGGTCGACGAGGTTCTTGGGGTCGAGGGGGTTGGCCTCGTGGTTGGGGAAGGTGCCGTCGAGCTCGAAGTAGAGCGGGACGATGGTCAGGGGCAGCTTTGGGAGGCCGGCCTCGGTGCCGAGGACCGCAGGGACCGTGTGGCCGCCCATGCCGTTGCCGGCGTCGACGACGACCGTGAGGGGCCGGCCGCCCGAGAGGTCGACGAGGCCGCGGAGGAAGGCGGCGTAGTCGGGGAGGACGTCGCGGTGGGTGAGCTCGCCACTGGGGCCGCCCGGGTCCGGGACGTCGCCGTCGAGGATGCGCTCGGCGAGGGCACGGACGTCGGCGAGACCGGTGTCCTGGCCGACCGGGCGGGCTCCCGCTCTGCACAGCTTGATGCCGTTGTATGCCGCGGGGTTGTGGCTGGCGGTGAACATCGCGCCGGGGAGGTCGAGGGCTCCGCTGGCGTAGTAGAGGGCGTCGGTGCTGGCGAGTCCGATGAGGGTGACGTCGACGCCGCGGCTCCGGGCGCCGTCGGCGAAGGCGCCGACGAGCTCGGGACTCGAGTCGCGCATGTCGTGGCCGACGACGCAGCCGGTGGCTGTTTGATCGGTTTGGTGGGTCGGGTGGGCTGGGCGGGAGGCGGGCTCGCCGGTCGGCTGGGGGGCCTCGGTGCCGGTGATTTCACTCGTTGCGTCACTGGTGTGCTCGCCGCGCACGACGACCTCGGCGAACGCCGCGCCCAGCGCTCGGGTGACCCGGGTGTCGAGCTGGTCGGGGACCGTGCCGCGCACGTCGTAGGCCTTGACGATGTCGGTGAGCGAGGTGGGGGTCACGTCTGGGCAGCCTACGGGAGGTCCGGCTCCTCGGTTGGGCTGGGCAACGGTGGGGGATCGGGGCCGCGACCGAGGTGAGAATCCTCGGTGCGGCGGCCACCGAGGGTGAGAATCCTCGGTGCGGCGGCCAGCCGTCGGGGCTGCGGGGTGGGGGCAGTCAGGTCACGCACCATCGGTCGGCGCGGAGTTCGGGCACGCTGGTCGGCGTAGGGGTGGGGAGCACGCTGCTGGTGGCGCTGTCCACAGGCGGGCGGCGGTATCCGACTTGTCCACAACCATCTGGTCGAGCCGTATATCGTACGTGCATTCTATTATGGTGAAGGAATGACAGCGGCGCTTCCCCCCCAGACAGCCGGCACGGTGCCGGTGATGGAGGGTGTTGCCCGCGTGCATGCCGTTCTGGACGAGGTGGACACGTCCTCCGTGGGTCCGGTGAGCGGGCGGGATGTCGCGGAGGTCGACCGGGCGATCTCCCGCATGGAGGCCCTCAAGCTCACCCTCGTCGCGGCTGCCGACCAGCAGGATGCCGGGGCTCGAGCAGGCATGTCGGGCACGTCGGCGTGGCTCGCCGCGAACACCCGGTCCTGGGGCGGGAAAGCCGCGGCCGATGTCTCGCTCGCCACCGCCTTGGAGGCGTCGCTGCCGCTGACGAAGGACGCGCTGGCCGACGGCCAGCTCTCGACCGCACACGCGAGTGTCATCGCGGGAACTACGAGCCGCCTGCCGGAGACGCTGACAGAACACGAACGCACGAGGATCGAGACGGCTCTTGTCGCCCAGGCGAAGCACGTCGACCCGGCCAAGCTCCGACGGGCCGCCCGACGTGCCCTGCTGTCGGCTGAGCGGTCCGCGGCAGAGGCGTTGGCCCACGAGGATGCAGAGCTGCGCGGTGAGGAAGCCCGCGCGGAGGCTCGCGTTCGCCTGACGATGCACGACAACCGCGACGGCACGATCACCGGCCACTTCACCGTTCCGGCACTGGCCGGAGCGATACTCCGGAAGACGATCCAGCAGATCGCCTCGCCACGGCGCAAGGCGCTGGGGCTCGCGGATGCCGCAGAGGTCGCCGGCAACCACGACGCAGAGGACGGTCGCCCTCGGGGCGGCGAGCGGTACTCGGCCGGAGTTCTCGGCGGCGATGGACAGACGGGTGGCCGTCTCGACGGCCAGGCCATCTCGGCTGGCCGTCTGGGCGTCGATGGGGAGACAGGTGTTCGTCCCGACGGCGAGGCGAACCGGGCTGGCCGTCTCGACGGCAAGGCGAACTCGGCTGGCCGTCTCGGCGGTGTGCGGGACATCGACTGGGCCCAGCGCTACGGTGCGGCGTTCGTCGAGCTCCTGGAGCATCTGCCCACCGACCGGCTGAGCGGCAAGGTGGCGGCAACGGTCGTCGTCACGATCGACCACGACCGGCTTCGCGAGAGCCTCGGCGCCGCTCACCTCGACACGGGGCACGACCTCTCTGCCAGCGAGACCCGGCGCGTGGCGTGCTCGGCTGGAACGTACGACGAGTGCGCAGCCGAGGGCTGTGACCGGCCCTATGCCTGGAGCGAGCTCCACCACGAAGATCCCTGGTGCCGCGGAGGGCAGACCAACTTGGACCTGGCCGTCCCTCTGTGCCGCTTCCACCACCGGCGCGCCCACGACCCGACGTACGCACATGTGGTCAGCACCAACGGAAGCCCTCGGAAGTCCGTCACCTTCCGTCGACGACCCTGAGGAGCCGGGGAGAGCTCTGCCCCCTGGGCGCTGGTGTCAGGCTCTGCGGGACCCCTGAGGGGGATCTCGACCAGTGCATGGGCTGACTAGGGTGTGGAGATCAGCGCACCAGGCGACCCGCGGGCGGGACGCTCAGCCTTCGGAGCTGCCCCGCAGGACGCGGAGGTGACCTCGGCGTACCTCGCCGGCCACGAAGGGCTCGGCGATCGGGACGGCCTCAGGGATCGCGCGGCGTGGGCGGCCGGCCTCGCGAACGGCATCCGCGAGGGCGAGGAGGTCGTCGGGTGTGGGCTGCGGCTCGGGGAACTCGGTGGCAAGGCGGACGACGTCCCAGCCGCGGGGGGCGGTGAGGCCGGTCGCGTGCTTGGAGCAGAGGTCGTAGGAGTGCGGCTCGGCATAGGTCGCCAACGGGCCGAGGACGGCTGCCCGGTCGGAGTAGACGTACGTCAAGGTGGCGACCGCGGGCTGGCGGCACGCCGTCTTGGAGCACCTCCGGGACAGGTTCACCCTCGTGACTGTAGGCGGCAGCACCGACGCCCGGACGCAGGCACGCCGTAGCATGCCGGGCGTGAGGGGTCGAGGACGCAGGGACCGCCACGGCCGGGGTGTGCGAGGGCCGATGGCCTGGCCCGCGGTGCCGGCAATGGAGAGCCGTCGAGAGCGTTTCGACGCCCTGGTCCTCGATGCGGGAGACCGGGTGCGACCCCACTTGGGTACGCGCTACGCGGAGCTCGAGCTCGCGGTGGAGGAGGTCCCACCGGTGGATCCGGCCCCATGGGAGGAGCAGACCGCACCCCTCGGGCGGCTGCTGCGCGGGACCGCCACGAGGCCGCATCGCGTCGTCGTCTACCGCCGCCCGGTGGAGGCGCGGGCCCAGGACGAGCAGGACCTCGCTGACATTGTCCGAGAGGTCGTGACGGAGCAGGTTGCAGCACTGCTCGGGGTCCCTCCGCACGAGATCGACCCCGGGATCGACCCGGACAGCTGAGGGCCGCCGCGGTGCCCGTGGAGGTGCATCGCCAAGGCTGGTCGGAGGCAGCTCATCATGCTGGCCACGTGGGTCGGGTGGCCCTTCAGGGCAGGGGGAAGGCCCGGCTCACCGGTGACGTGACTGCACTCTCCTCGAGGGGCATGGACGAGAGCATCCGAGCCGGACCCTCGCCGGATGACGACAGGACCGTGCCGCGGAGCTCGCCGCTGCCGTCGAGGAGCTTGACCCAGACGGACGTGGAGTCGTCGAGGCGGACCGTCGCGACCCGGTCGGGGAGGAGGTCGACGCGGCGGCTTCGCGGGGTCCCGTCGATGACGGTGACGACCTCGGCCGTGGACGCGCCGCCGCTCGAGATGAGGTGGAGGGTGCGCGTCACGCCGGAGAGCTCGGGCAGGGCGGCACCGGCCACGGACCGGACCGCGTCCGCCGACACCGACCACGCGAACTCACCCGGAACGGTGCCGTCCCCCACTCGGCTCAGCACGGCGGCGACGACGGGGACGTCGGACCGAACCGCGACGGCATACGTGCCCTCCGGCGCTCCCTGCAGCGGGAGGTCACCGACCGATCCCGCAGCGACGGTCAGCACTGTCCGACCGGCGAGGGGGACGAGACCGTCGCGACCGAGCACACTGACTCGCACCACGGCGTCCTGATCCCCCGGGACGGCGACTCGAAGGCTTGCTTGGCCCGAGCCCAGCTGAGCACCGGGGATCATCTGGGTCGTCCCGGGAACGGCCGTCGGGGCGGTGGTCTCGGCGCCAAGTGGGGTGCTGCCGAGGACCCAGGTGTCGGTGAGCGTCGCATGCAGACCACCCCCGTCTGCGCGCACGTGCACTGCGGGGGTCTGTTCCTCGCCGGCGCGGGCGTCGAGGAGCAGTCCGACGCGCCCACCGGGTGCGACCGTCTCCACGACCGGCTCACCGATGGGTCCAGCGGCACCGTGCACCGTCACGTCGGCGGTGACCGGGTTGTCGCCGGGGTTCGTGAGGACGAGACGCTCCTGTCGGCCCGGGTCCGCTCCACCACCGAGCAGCCAGAGGTCCGAGCCGCCGGCGGCGCACGCCGTCGTCGCCAGCCCCCGGAGATCCTCCTGGTCGAGGCGCCACTCCTGGGTGCCGGCGACCGCCGGAGCGAGGGAGCCCTCGCCCGTGAGCCGTACTGCGTCGCCGGCAGGAAGGGCCGCGAGGCGAGCATCGGGCCGTGAGTCGATCGCCAGGAGCGGCGTGCCGGCTGACGTCATGGTGAGCTGCCCGGGACCGGTGGTGGGGCCCGGCAGCAGTTCGGCCGGCGCCGAGGCGGCGATGACGGACCCCTTGACGGAGATGTCGGGAACACCGGGGATGCCGCTGAGCTCCGCCCCCGGGCAGGTGGTGTCGACGCGTGTCGTGAGGGCGCTACCTTCGACGACCGGCTGCTCTCCACCCGCCGCGGCAACGAGGTCGAGGTCGATGGGTCGAGCGTCGGCCGCAAAGACGAGGGCGCACGCCGCACCCACGACGACGACGACACGGGCCACCCCGGCAGCATTGATGCGGGACAGCTTCGTCCGCCCACGGGAACGAAGGCGAGAGAGGCGGTTCATCGTCCACCGACGCGGACCGCGTGCCGCCCGGAGGGCCGGGCGCCGGAGAGGCGGGTCATCGTCCACCGACCCGGGACGCGCGCCGCCCGAAGGGGATGGCGAGGAAGGCGAGCACGAGGAACGCCGCCAGCTGGCCGCGGTGCCACCAGCGGTGCGGGTCTGTCACGGTGATGGTGAGGCGTCCGGAGCCGGGGGGCAGGGCGTAGGTGGGCGTCGGCGCGTCCTTCAGCGGCTCGAGCACGTCCCCGTCGAGGGAGACCACGGCGTAGTCGGTCCAGGCGGGGGCCTCGGCGACGACGAGCCGGCTGTCGGGCGGTGCGTCGACCTGTGTCGACGTCGCGGCGTGCTGACCCGTCGTCGTGGCGAGGAGGATGCCGCTCGGGGACTCGATCCGCAGGCGTGGCGGGGCGACGAGCCCATCGGCCGAGCCGGCGGGGCTCACTCGCCACATCTCCCACCCGTCGCGGGGCGCGATGCGCTGGAGGCCCTCGGTCGCGTCGAGCCGTCGGGTGAGCTCGGGTACCAGGCCCGCGCGCACTGCGAGGAGGTCGGTCGCCGTGTCGGCGAAGAGCGCCGGTGCTGTCGAGGGATCCCCGAGGACGCCGGTGACCCGGGTGGCGAGGGAGCGGTCGGCCTCGGCGACGACGGGGAGGGGGCGGACGAGGTCCGCGGCCTCGCGGCCGACGAGGCGGTAGGCGGAGCCCCGCTCGCCCGGGGCGACGAAGAGGACCCGCGTCGCGAACGCACCCTCGGCCTGCTCGACCGAGACGGCCGGGCGTGGGTCGCGCCACGGGGAGAGCTCCGAGCCGAGAGTGGTCCACGCGACGCCGACGGCACCGGCGGTCACCGCGACTGCGCTGACGGTGACGGCGGTCCACCGCGTGACAGCGGCGAGGCGGCTCCCGACGCGTGGCCGGGGAAGGCGGATGCCGTCCATCCCACGCGCGAGGGCGAGCACGAGCACCAGGGCGAGGGGAAGGAGCAGGATGCCGGACCACAGCGTGATCGGTTGCCCCGCGCCCTCGAGGCCCGCGGGCACGGTGCCGATGCGCACGGCCCGCGCGACGAGCGCGAGGGCCAGAAGGACGGGAATGCACACGGCCAGGGTGGTCGCGGCGGCCCGCCGGGTCCGGCCGCGAAACAGGGCCGACACCGCCACGGCGACGAGCGGAAGGCCGGCCCAGGCGGGCGGGGCGCCCGGGCCGCCGGTGTGGAGGAGCGCCAGCTGCCAGGGTGGTGGGGTCGTTCCGCCCCACTGAGCCACCCCGAC
>JAQSWG010000057.1 GCA_029266735.1 Ornithinibacter sp. | reverse complement strand
GACATCTCCATAGAGTTTCGGCTGTCATAGCGAAGGGGAAACGCCCGGCTCCATTCCGAACCCGGAAGCTAAGCCCTTCAGCGCCGATGGTACTGCACTGGTGACGGTGTGGGAGAGTAGGACGCAGCCGGACATACCTACGAAAGGGCCCGCCGATTACCGGCGGGCCCTTTCTCATTCAGGGTCCACCCGGCAACATCGCCCGCGCCGCCGCGCGAGCGCAGGACAAGGAGCGAAGGCGCGTGCCCGACGACAGCAGTGATCGCCTCGGTGACCCGGGGAGGAGTGGCCGACGGGGTGGGCGACCCCCGCGCCGCGACGGTGGTCCCAGCCGCACGCAGGGACGAGCCGGCACCCCGACGAGCGGGCGGGCGGGGTCCGGTGGGCGAGGCGAGACCCGTTCCCGGCCGGGAGCGCGTCCTGGTGGTCCCGAGGCACGTCGTGACGAGCGAGCGGGGTCGCAGGACCGTAGCGGTAGCCGGCTCGCGCCGAGAGGCCCGCGGCTTCCGGAGCCTCGGATTCCCGAGGGAGTCACGGGTAAGGAGCTCGACCGGTCCATCCACCACCAGCTGCGGACCCTGTCCAAGGAGAACGCCGAAGGCGTGGCCCAGCACCTCGTCATGGTCGCGGCCCAGCTCGAGGCGGACGACCTCGACGCCGCCCTCGCCCACGCCGAGACAGCGGTCCGCCGTGCTGGGAGGGTCCCAGCGGCCCGGGAGGCACTCGGCATGGTGGCGTACCGACGGGGCGACTTCGCCCGGGCGCTCACCGAGTTCCGCACCGCGCGGCGGCTGAGCGGTTCCTCCCACCTCCTGCCCCTCATGGTCGACTGCGAGCGAGGCCTCGGACGTTCCGCTCGCGCGCTCGACCTGGCCGCCTCGCCGGAGGCGGCGGGCCTCGGCGAGGAGGAGCGGATGGAGCTCGCCATCGTCGTCTCCGGCGTCCGCCGGGACCTCGGGCAGAACGACGCAGCGCTGCTCGCCCTCCAGATCCCGGCACTCCGGCGTGGCCCACGGGCCGGGCTTCACCGGCTCCACTACGCCTATGCCGACATCCTGCTGGACCTGGGGCGGGAGGACGAGGCGCGAGAGTGGTTCCTCATGGCCGCCACGGAGGACACGGAGCAGGAGACGGATGCCGTCGAGCGGCTCGAGGACCTGGACGGCATCGTCGTCATGGACCTCGGTGGCGAGGAGGAGGACGACCAACCGGACGCCGCTGGCCATCCGCCGGAGCCGACAGAGTGACCAGTGGCGGGGCGTTGACCTCGCGGTACGACGCCGTCGTCTGCGACCTCGACGGCGTGGTCTACCGCGGGCCGGCGGCAGTCCCCCACGCGGTCGAGGCGTTGACCGACCTCGACCTCCCCATCATCTACGCGACGAACAACGCCTCTCGCCCACCGGAGGACGTCGCGCTGCACCTGAGGGAGCTCGGCGTCCTCTGCACTGCCGACGCCGTCGCGACGAGCTCGCAGGCCGGCAGCTGGGTTCTCGCCCACCGCCTCCCCTCGGGCAGCGCGGTCCTCGCCATCGGTGGGATGGGGGTCGCCACGGCACTGCGAGAGGGAGGGTTCGTCCCTGTCCTGCCCGCGCAGAGACGAGAAGCGGACCTGGCGGTGGCCGCGGTCCTGCAGGGCTACGGGCCGGCCGTGACCGCGGCCGACCTGGCGGAGGCGGCATACGCCGTCCAGGGCGGGGCCTTGTGGGTCGCCACGAACCTGGACGCCACGCTGCCGACCGAACGGGGCATCGCTCCGGGGAACGGATCACTGGTCGGCGCGGTGCAGAACGCCGTGGGTCGGGCGCCCGACCTCGTCGCCGGCAAGCCGGCCCCTCCCCTCTACCTGCTGTGTGCGGACCGGCTGGCCCTGGACCCTCGTCGAGTCCTGGCCGTGGGGGACCGCCTCGACACCGACATCGAGGGCGCCGTCGCGGCGCGGATGGACTCGCTGCTGGTCCTGACGGGCGTCGACGATCTCCGGGCCTGCCTCGAGGCCCCACCGCAGCGTCGGCCGACGTTCGTCGCACCTGACCTCCGCGCGCTGCACGGGGACCCACGCAGCAGCGGTCTCGTCCGACTCGCCGAGGCAGTGGCGGCTGTGCACGAGGCAAGGGATGCCCGGGCCGCCGCACACCGCGTCGAGGGCCTCGCATCGCGGGCAGAAGTGCTGCTCAGTCAGGTGGTACCCGGGTAGCGTGGCCTGCACGGACGGCCGACCGCGGCCGCTGGCATCGAGGAGGATCCATGGCCAAGCGCTCCATCCACGGGTACGTCGAGCTGGCGTCGGGGCTCGGGGAGCTCACCCGCAGTCGTGCCAAGGAGGCGGCCCGGGAGCTGCTGACCCTCTCCGGAGCCGACGCCTCGAGCAAGAAGGTCGCCAAGCAGGCGAGCCAGCTCGCCGAGGACCTGTTGACGGCGGCCGAGACCAACCGCAAGCAGCTCGTCCGCCTCGTCCGCCGCGAGGTCGACTCCGCGATGGGCCGCCTCGACGTGTCCCGCCTCGTCGGTGACGTCCAGCACCTCGGGGCCACCGTGACGTCGCTCGCCGGCCAGGTCGACGAGCTCGCTCGCGCCGCCAGCGGGCGCGGCACCCTCGGTTCCCCCACGAGGTCCTCGGATGCCGTGACCCCAGCCGTCCAGCTCGTCCGGGACACCACGTCGGGAGCTGGCGACGTGGTGACGACCGCTGCAGAGAACGCCCTTGCTGCGTCCAACAGCACCGCCAGGAGGGCATCCGGGCGGCCGGCGACCGCGAGGAAGAGCCCCGCGAAGAGGGGCTCGACGACGAAGACCGCCGCTCGAGGAGCGACGTCGCGCGCCTCCACGCAGTCGCCCGCGAAGAAGTCGACGGCGAAGACGTCCACTGCGACGAAGGCGGCCACGAAGAAGACCACCGCCAAGAAGACCACCGCCAAGAAGACCACCGCGAAGAAGGCGACTCCGACCAAGGCGACGGCGAGGAAGTCGACCGGACAGACGTCGGCGTCCTCCGGCTCGTCCCGTGCCGCGCGGAAGGCTCCGGCGAAGAAGGCTCCCCTGACGCGAGCTCCGGCGACGAAGGCCACGTCGAGCACCCGGGCCGACGGGGGAGGCGGGAGCTCGTCACCCTCTGCCGCTGGGCCGGCCTCCGTGGCCCCGGGCACTGCCACCACGTCACGATCGAGCGACACGTGAACCCGGAGGTCGCCGCCACGACCGCCACGGCGAGCGAGCCAGGGGCGGATCCGGCGTCGGAGAGCGGACGTCCGGTGGAGGGCCCCGCAGGTCCTCCCGTGTCACCGGAGACCGGAGACGTCGTCATCGACGCCGCCCTCCGGGAGCTGGCCGATGCTCCTGCAGACGATCTCGACGCGCTGCTCTCGGCCGGGGAGGCGGTGCACCGCACGCTCCAGTCCCGCCTCACCGACCTCGGCGGCTGACATCGGTCGTCTCGACGCAGAGCTCGTGAGGCGCGGTCTGGCCCGCTCACGCGGCGAGGCGCGGGAGCTCGTCACCGCCGGTCAGGTGCTCGTCGAGGGACTGCCCACGACCAAGCCGTCCCACCCGGTCGAGGTCGGCGTCGACGTCGAGGTCCGTGGAGGAAGTCCGCGGTGGGTTGGCCGAGCGGCCCACAAGCTCGTGGCCGCGTTCGACGCGTGGAGCCCTGAAGGGCTGTCCGCGGCGGGTCGGCGCTGCGTCGACGTCGGCAGCTCGACAGGCGGGTTCACCCAGGTGCTCCTGGCGGAGGGCGCTACGCACGTCGTCGCGGTGGACGTCGGCCACGGCCAGCTCGCGCCGGAGCTGGCGCGGGACACCCGCGTGGAGGACCGCAGCGGCACCACCGTGAGGGGGCTGACCGCCGAGGACATCGGCGGCGCCGCGGACGTCGTCGTCGCGGACCTGTCCTTCATCTCCCTTCCCCTCGTCTTGCCCGATCTCGCCGGACTGCGCGCCGAGGAGGGCGACCTCGTGGTCCTCGTCAAGCCGCAGTTCGAGGTCGGTCGAGGCCGTGTGGACCGCCACGGGGTCGTGAGGTCCGGGCCGGACCGGGAGGCCGCCCTTCTCGGTGTCGTGGTGGCAGTCCAGGAGAACGGGTTGCACGTGCACGGCATCCTGGAGAGCCCGGTTCGCGGCGCGACGGGGAACATCGAGTATCTCCTGTGGGCGCGGTCGGACCCGTCGGACACAATGAGCGAGGACCGGATCCGCGACACCGTGCGTGCGGTCACCACCGACCCCAGCGGAGGACGAGGATGACCACCACACCGTCGCGGCGGCTCCTGCTGGTCACCCACGCCGGACGTCGGGAGGCGCAGGACCTGGCCGCCGGTGTGGCCAGCCGCCTCCTGGCGGCTGGCGTGGCCGTACGCGCTCCGGCGGAGGACCTCATCGGGACGCCCCTGTCCGAGGTCGACGGGATCGAGAAGGCCACCGTGACGACGGACTCGACGGGCGCTGCCACCTCGGCGGCGGACGGGTGCGAGCTCGTGTGCGTCCTCGGGGGGGACGGCACCATCCTGCGCGGCGCCGAGCTGTCCCGCGGCTCCGGCGTGCCGCTGCTCGGCGTCAACCTCGGGCACGTCGGCTTCCTCGCGGAGGCAGAGCGTGAGGACCTCGACGACACCGTTGAACGCATCCTCTCGCGCGACTACACCGTGGAGGAGCGGATGACGCTCGAGGTGCGGGCGCTGGAGGACGGTCGTCCGCTCTTCTCGTCCTGGGCGCTCAACGAGGTGACCGTCGAGAAGGCCTCCCGCGAACGCATGCTGGAGCTCACGGTCGAGATCGACGGCCGCCCCCTGTCGACCTGGGGGTGCGACGGCGTCGTCATGGCGACGCCCACGGGGTCCACCGCCTACGCCTTCTCGGCGGGCGGGCCCGTCGTCTGGCCCGATGTCGAGGCGATCCTCGTCGTGCCGATCAGCGCCCACGCCCTCTTCTCCCGCCCGGTCGTCGTGGGACCGCAGTCCAGGCTGGTCGTCGAGGTGCTGGCCCGCACCGACGGCTCCGGCGTCGTCTGGTGCGACGGCAGGCGGGCCGTCGAGCTCCCGCCCGGCGCCCGCATCGAGGTCGAGCGCTGTGCGGAGCCAGTGCGGCTGGCCCGCCTGTCGGCCAGTGGGTTCACCGACCGGCTGGTCGAGAAGTTCGACCTGCCGGTGCAGGGCTGGCGAGGTGCCGCACGCCGCCTCCCCCCGGCGGGGGAGGGCGTCACGCCGTGATCGAGGAGATCCGCATCCGTGGCCTGGGGGTCATCGACGAGGCGGTCCTCCCGCTGCACCCGGGCCTGACGGTCCTGACCGGCGAGACGGGCGCGGGCAAGACCATGGTGGTCACCGGTCTCGGACTGCTGCTCGGCGGCCGCGGCGACTCGGGACTCGTCCGTGCGGGCTCCGACCGCGTCGTCGTGGAGGGCGTCATCGACCTTCCCGCCGGGCATCCGGCGCTCACCCGTGCCGCCGACGCCGGAGCGGACGTCAGCGACGGACTGGTCCTCGTCCGGTCGGTCTCCGGCGACGGTCGCTCCCGCGCGCACGTCGGCGGACGGGCCGCGCCCGTGGGGCTGCTCGCCGAGCTCGCGGAGCACCTCGTCGCCGTCCACGGACAGGCCGACCAGTGGCGGCTCCGCCGCGCCGACCAGCACCGCGAGGCGGTCGACGCCTTCGGGGGGTCGAGCCTCGCGGCCGCGCTGACGGCATACCGCGTCGTCCACGCCCAGCTCACTGACGCAGAAGCCGAGCTCAGCACCCTGCGGGCCGCTGCCACCGCGCGGGCCCGGGAGGCCGAGACGTTGCGCGTGGGGCTCGAGCGGATCGAAGCGGTCGACCCACAGCCCGGCGAGGACGCGGCGCTGCGCGCGGAGTCCGAGCGGCTGGGCCACGCGGAGGAGCTGAGGTCCGGGGCCGGCGCCGCCCACGCCCTCGTCTCGGGAGAGGACGAGACGTCAGGGATGCAGCCGACCGGCGTCGTCGCGACGCTGGCTACGGCGTCGGCTCGCCTTGCGGCGGTGAGCTCCGCGGACCCGGCCCTCGCCGAGATCGGCAGCCGCGTCGACGAGCTGCGGTACCTCGCGGCGGACGTGGCCGCGGACCTCGGCTCCTACCTCGCCGACGCCGATGTCGACCCGGCTCGGCTCGAGCACGTGGAGCAGCGCCGCGCCGTGCTCGGTGGGCTCACGCGGCTCTACGGCCCGACCGTCGACGACGTCCTCGCGTGGGGGCTGCAGGCCGCCCGGCGCGTCGCGGAGCTCGACGGCACCGAAGACCGCATCCACGAGCTCGAGGTCCAGGTGCGCGATCTCAGGGGTGCTCGGGAGAGCGCAGCGACGCGCCTCACCCAGGCGCGCACCGCCGCTGCGACGGCCCTCGCCAAGCGCATCACCGAGGAGCTCTCGCACCTGGCCATGGGCTCCGCGACGGTCACCATCGCGGTCGAGGACGCGGGGCGCTTCACGACCGACGGCCGGGACGACGTCGAGATCCGCCTGGCCTCCGGCTCGGGGACCGCGCCGAGAGCCGTGACGAAGGCAGCCTCCGGGGGTGAGCTGTCGCGGGTCATGCTCGCCATCGAGGTCGCGACGGCCAGCGAGGTGTCGGCCGTGCCCACGTTCGTCTTCGACGAGGTGGACGCCGGCGTCGGGGGGCGGGCCGCGCTCGACGTGGGTTCCCGCCTCGCGGCCCTGGCACGGCACGCCCAGGTCGTCGTCGTGACCCACCTGGCCCAGGTGGCGGCGCACGCCGACCGCCACCTCGTCGTCGAGCGGTCCGACGACGGACACGTCACCCGCAGCGGTGTCCACGAGGTCCGCGGCGACGACCGTGTCGTCGAGCTCGCGCGGATGCTCGGTGGTTCCGGCACCGACGCCGCGCTCGAGCACGCCCGTGACCTTCTGGCGCGGGCCCGGGTGTAGTGGCGTCTGGCACGATGGGGCAGATGTCCATCCGCCTACCCGCCCGCCGCCACCGTGGCCCCTCACCCGGGCTCAGCGGTTCGGCGCGCGTGGACCCGCGGACGAAGAACCTCACCAAGCGACTGCGTCCCGGTGACATCGCCGTCATCAACCACGAGGACCTCGACCGGGTGAGCGCCGAGGCACTCGTCGCCTGCCGGCCGGCAGCCGTCGTCAACGCCTCCTCCTCCATCTCCGGCCGGTATCCCAACCTCGGCCCAGAGATCCTCGTCGCCGCCGGCATCCCGCTCGTCGACGGCGCCGGGACTGAGGTCATGGACATCAAGGACGGCACCGGTGTGACCCTCGACGGAGGGGACGTCGTGGTCGAGGGACAGACCGTCGGCAGCGGGACGGTGCTGGACACCGAGGCGGTGCAGGATGCGATGACCCTGGCCCGAGCAGGACTGTCGGACACCCTCGAGGCGTTCGCCGAGAACACGATGGACTACCTCCGCAAGGAGCGAGAGCTGCTCTTCGACGGGGTCGGCGTCCCGGACATCCGCACCGACCTCGAAGGGCGGCACGTCCTCATCGTCGTGCGCGGCTACCACTACAAGCAGGACCTGCAGACGCTGCGCCACTACATCCGTGAGTACAAACCCGTCCTCATCGGTGTCGACGGCGGCGCAGATGCACTCATCGAGGCGAGGCACCGCCCGGACCTCATCGTCGGCGACATGGACTCGGTCTCCGACGATGCCCTCCGGTGCGGTGCGGAGATCGTCGTCCACGCGTACCGCGACGGTCGAGCCCCCGGCCTCGAGCGGGTTCGTGAGCTGGGCGTGGAGCCGGTCGTGTTCCCCGCCACGGGAACCAGCGAGGACGTCGCGATGCTCCTCGCCGACGACAAGGGTGCAAGCCTCATCGTGGCCGTCGGCACCCACGTCACGCTCGTGGAGTTCCTCGACAAGGGGCGTTCCGGCATGGCGAGCACCTTCCTCACCAGGTTGCGTGTGGGCGGCAAGCTCGTCGACGCCAAGGGGGTGAGCCGGCTGTACCGCTCGAGGATCTCCCTCCTCAGCCTGGTCATCATGCTCGGCGTGGGGCTCCTCGCTCTCGGCGCGGCGCTGTGGTCCACGGCCGGTGGACGCGCCCTGCTCCAGGTCCTCGGCGCCCGCGTCGACGACCTGTGGTCGTCCGTCCAAGGAGTGTTCGGTTGATCGACTTCCGCTACCACATCGTGTCCATCGTCTCGATCTTCATGGCCCTCGCTGTGGGGATCGTCCTCGGTGCGGGTCCCCTGGAGGGCGAGCTGGGTGACACCCTCAACAAGGAGGTCGCCGGCCTCCGCCAGGACAAGGCCGACCTCAACAGCCAGCTCGAGAGAGCCGCCGCGGGGACGGAGGCGCAGGACTCCTACATCGGCGTGACGAGTCCGCCGGTCCTCGCCGGGCTCCTCCAGGACAGGCGGGTGGCGCTCGTCGTCCTTCCCGGATCCGACGGGTCCGTCGCGGAGGCGTCCGTCGCGAGCCTGGAGGTGGCCGGTGCCGAGGTGGTGTCGACGACGTCCGTCGCCGACGACTGGGTCTCGGGCGACGACGGCACGATCGAAGCCCGCGAGGCGGTCGTCCAGGGGGCGGCGACCAGCGCCGGCGTCGACATCACGGACTCCGGCGCCGTCTCGCCACGAGACGTCCTGCTGGCTTCGCTGCTCACCGCTCCTGCCGTCGACGGCACCGACACCCCGGCTGCAACGGCGTCACGAGAGGCACTCGACGCCCTCGCAGGCGCGGACCTCCTCGAGGTCGACACCGAGGGCTACCAGCCGGCGGACCTGGTCGTCGTCGTCGCCGGAGTCGTGACCGACGGGGACCTCGAGGCACAGCGGGCCGCCGCCGAGCACTGGGTCGACCTCATCATCGCCCTCGACGAGCGGTCCGCGGGCACCGTCGTCGCCGGAGAGGCGACCACCGCCGGCGAGGGCGTCTCCGTGCTCGAGAGCGTCCGCAACGACGGCACCGCGACGCAGGGCGTCACGACCGTCGACAACGCCGGTGGTGCCCTGGGACAGGGGAGCGTCGTCCACGGGCTCGTGGAGCAGGCCACCGGCGAGGTCGGGCAGTACGGCCTCGCCCCCGGTGCCGAGGCCCCCTACGCCCCCCTGCCCACGCCGTGAGCCGGAACGGCTCGGCAGCGCGCGCGAGAACCATCGGCCGCAGCGCCGCCCTGGCTCTGGGGTCCGCGGTCGTGGCGCACGCAGCTCATCGACTCCTCACGGCAACGGTCAGGTCCTCGCGGTGGCAGCGGACCAACCACGCCGGTGACCCCGTCACGCTCCTGGAGGGGCCGGCCTACGTCGCGGGGGCGGCGGTCGGCGCCGGAGCGGCCGGTCCAGCGGGAGTCGCGGCGGTCATCGGCGCCGGGGCATTCGGTGCCCTCGACGACCTCGTCGGGGACTCGGGCAGCAAGGGGCTCAAGGGCCACCTCGGGGCCGCCGCTCGCGGCGAGCTGACCACGGGGCTCGTGAAGGTTCTCGGGATCGGTGCGACCGGTGTCGTCGCCGCCGCCATCGCCGACCGCGGTCGGGCCGACGTCGGCCGGGTCGACACCCTCGTGGGCGGGGCCGTCGTCGCTGCTGCCGCCAACATGGCCAACCTCCTCGACCTGCGGCCCGGCCGGGCCCTCAAGGCGACGCTGCTCGCAGCGGTGCCCCTCCTGCTCGCGCCCACCCGCCCCGGGGCGGTCGACGCCGTCGCGGCCGCCGGAGCGGCTCTCGGAGTGCTCCGACCCGACCTGGCCGGCACCGCGATGCTCGGCGACACCGGGGCGAACGCCGCGGGTGCGTTGCTCGGCACCGCGCTGCTCCGCCGTTCCGGACGACGTGGGCGATTCGCCACGCTCGCAGGGCTGGCCGTCCTCACCGTGGTCTCCGAGAGGGTGAGCTTCACGCGGGTCATCGAGGCGACGCCAGGCCTGCGGGAGCTGGATGCCTGGGGCCGGCCGTCCCGATGACCAGTCGCCGTTTCGCGTCCGGCATCGCCGGTGCCGCGGGTCTCATCGCCGTCACGACGCTCTTGGCACGCGCTGCCGGGTTTGCTCGCATCCTCGTCTTCGCGGATGCCGTGCGCGCCGGAGGGGTCGGTGGGCTCTACCAGACCGTCAACGCCATCCCCAACGTGTTGTTCGAGGTGGCGGCAGGCGGCATCCTCGCCGCCGTCGCGGTGCCGCTCATCGCCTCGCGGCTGGGAGCCGGCGAGCGCGAGCGTGCCGAGCACACGGCATCCGTGCTGCTGACCTGGACCCTCATCGTCCTCGTGCCGGTGGGGGCGCTTCTGTGGGTGCTGGCGCCGAGCATCTCCTCGGCGTTCGTCGTTGACACCGACCCGCGAGCCGCAGACGTGGCCGCAACGCTGTTGCGGATCTTCGCGGTGCAGGTGCCGCTCTACGGCCTCGGCATCATCCTCACCGGACTGCTCCAGGCGCACCGCCGGTTCCTCGCCGCGGCGCTCGCGCCGCTCGCCTCCTCGATCGTCGTCCTCGGGTCCTACCTCTGGTACGGCGCGATCGTCGACGGGCAGACGGCACCGTCACTCGTCAGTGACGAGGCGATCCAGGTGCTCGGCTGGGGGACGACGCTCGGCGTCGTCGTGCTGTCCGTGCCCCTCCTCGTGCCGGCGATGCGCACCGGCTGGCGCTGGCAGCCCGCCCTGAGGATGCCGGCCGACGACGCCCGCCGCATCGGCTCACTGGCCGGGGCCGGAGTCATCGCCCTGCTGGCCCAGCAGGGGTCCGTCCTCGTCACCATGTGGCTCGCGAAGCAGTCCGGTGACAGCGGAACCTTCCCGGTCTACCAGTACGCGCAGGCCGTGTACCTCCTGCCGTATGCCGTGCTCGCCGTCCCGGTCGCGACCAGCGCGTTCCCAGCCCTGGCCGCCCGGACCGGCGCCGGAGAGGACGTCACCGAGACGCTCTCGCGCGCGGTCCGTGCGGTGCTGGTCCTCACCGGACTGTCCGTCGGCGTGCTCGTGGCGGCTGCTCCCGCCATCGGAGCCTTCTTCTCCGTGCTCGACAGCCGCCGCGGCGACGGCACCGCCAGCACGTCGGCCCTGGCCGCGCTCCCCGGGACGCTCACGGCATACGCCCCAGGACTCGTCGGGTTCGGTCTCACCGCACTGTTGACGAGGGCGCTCTACGTGCGTGGCCGCCCCACCGACGCGGGCCTCGCCGCGGCCCTGGGGTGGAGCATCGCCGCGCTGCTGCCGCTCGTGCTCCTCGGTGGTGGCCAGGAGCCAGCGGCAACCCTGCGGGTGCTGGGTCTCAGCTCGACGCTCGGGATGACGGTCGCCGGCGTGGCCCTCGTTCTCCTCGTGCGCCGCACCTGGGGCCCGATGGCGACGGCGGGGGCGGGACGGACGACCGGTGCCCTCGTCGTGGCCGCGGCCTTTGCCGTGGTCGTCGGTGATCTCGTGACGCGGTCGCGGCCGATGGACGACCTCCTGGAGGCCGTCCTCGTCGGGGTCGTGGCCGGTGCCCTCGCGCTCCTCGTCGGCGTCGTCACGCTCGCGATCGGTGACCGGTCCATGATGGCCGAGGTCCTGCAACGTGGCCGGGCCCGCCGTCGCGCTGGGAGGTCGGCATGAGGATCCTGCAGGTCCTGGGCACGAGCGCCGGCGGCGTCGGCAGCCACGTCCACGGCCTGGTGAGGGGACTCGCCGGGGCCGGCCACCACGTCGTCGTCGCATGCCCGCCACAGGCCGAGGACCACTTCAGGTTCGGGGCCGTCGCGTCGAGTGTCGAGGCGCTCGACGTCTCCGACCGCCCGCACCCGGCTCGTGACATCCGGGCCGTGCGCGACCTCTCGCGCCTCGCCGCCGGGGCTGACGTGGTCCACGCGCACGGACTGCGCGCGGCGGCACTCGCGGTCCTCGCCACCGGAAGTCGTGGCGCCCCGGTGGTGGCCACGCTGCACAACGCGCCCCCTTCCGGGTCGATCACCGGGGCCGTCTACGCCGCCCTCGAGCGGGTGGTGGCGAGGGGGAGTGCACTCGTCCTGGGCGTCTCCTCGGACCTCGTGCAGCGGATGGACCGGCTCGGTGCCCGCCGAACCGGTCTCGCCGTCGTCGCCGCACCGCCCCGCCGCACAGCGGTCGTCGACCGGTATGCCGTCCGTGCCGCCCTCGGGGTCGGCGGCCGGTCCTCCCTCGCGGTGGTGGTGGCCAGGCTCGCGCCCCAGAAGGGCATGGAGCTGCTCCTCGACGCGCACCGTGAGCTGGTCCACGACGTCGACCTCGTCACGGTCGTCGCCGGCGGTGGTCCGATGCGTGAGGCGCTCCAGGCCCGGATCGACGCCGAACGCCTCCCCGTCCGCCTCCTCGGGCACCGCACCGACGTGCCCGAGCTCCTGGCCGCCGCAGACGTCGTCGTGTCGAGCGCCCGATGGGAGGGGCAGCCGGTGGCGCTCCAGGAGGCCCTGCACGCGGGCGCCGCGGTGGTCGCCACCGACGTGGGGGGAACGGCGGCCGTCGTCGGAGACGCGGCCCTGCTCGTCCCGCCGGGCGACCCCATCTCGCTGTCGCGGGCGATCCGCGACGTCGTCCGTCACGGCGCTGTGCGCGACGACCTGCGCTCCAAGGCCGTCGAGCGGGCCGAGCACCTGCCGACCGAGGACGACGCGCTCTCGGCGGCCCTCACGGCATACCGGAGCGTCGTCGACCTCCCCCATGACGCTGCGCCGTAGGTCGGTCCGGCCCGCCGCCGAAGGTCGGTCCGGCCGGCCGGCGACGCGCCGGTCCTGCGGTCCGGTGGCAACCTGCCCATGACGTATCGTTGAAGCCCGTGGTGCTCCAGACGAAACAGATCTTCGTGACCGGAGGCGTGGCCTCCTCACTCGGCAAGGGGCTCACGGCCTCCTCCCTCGGGCACCTGCTCCGGGCGCGCGGCCTCCGGGTGACGATGCAGAAGCTCGACCCCTATCTCAACGTCGACCCGGGCACGATGAACCCCTTCCAGCACGGGGAGGTCTTCGTGACGGACGACGGTGCGGAGACCGACCTCGACATCGGGCACTACGAGCGGTTCCTCGACGTCAGCCTGCGCGGCAGCGCCAACGTCACGACCGGTCAGGTCTACAACCGCGTGATCCAGCGCGAGCGACGAGGGGAGTACCTCGGGGACACCGTCCAGGTCATCCCGCACATCACGAACGAGCTCAAGGACCGGATGCGAGCGCAGGCCGCCGGCTCGCCCGGGGTTGCCCACGCGGAGGCGCCCGACATCATCATCACCGAGATCGGGGGGACGGTCGGTGACATCGAGTCGTTGCCGTTCCTCGAGGCCGCGCGACAGGTGCGACACGACCTCGGCCGCGACAGCGTCTTCTTCCTCCACGTGTCCCTCGTCCCCTATCTCGCCCCGAGCGGGGAGCTGAAGACCAAGCCGACACAGCACTCGGTGGCGGCGCTGCGGCAGGTCGGCATCCAGCCCGACGCGCTGGTGCTGCGGGCGGACCGGGACATCCCGGAGTCGATCAAGCGCAAGATCAGCCTCATGTGCGACGTCGACACCGACGGCGTCGCTGCGGCCGTGGATGCCCCGAGCATCTACGACATTCCGAAGGTGCTGCACCGGGAGGGCTTGGACGCGTACGTGGTTCGCCGTCTCGGGCTGACGTTCCGGGACGTCGACTGGACGGACTGGGACCTTCTCCTGCAGCGAGTGCACGAGCCCGAGCACGAGGTGGAGGTGGCGCTCGTCGGAAAGTACATCGACCTCCCCGACGCGTACCTGTCCGTCACCGAGGCCTTGCGTGCGGCCGGCTTCCACCACGACGCCAAGGTGCGGATCCGCTGGGTCCCGTCCGACACGTGTGAGACGGAGGCGGGCGCCCAGAAGGCCCTGGGCGGCGTCGACGCCGTGCTCGTGCCGGGTGGATTCGGGGTGCGCGGCATCGAGGGCAAGGTCGGCGCCCTCGGGTGGGCCCGCGAACGGCTGGTCCCCACGCTCGGCATCTGCCTCGGCCTGCAGTGCATGGTCATCGAGTACGCCCGGGCCGTCGCGGGGATCGAGGGCGCGAGCTCGACGGAGTTCGACCCGGGGACCCCCGCCCCGGTCATCGCGACCATGGAGGAGCAGAGGGCGTTCGTCGAGGGCGACGGTGACATGGGGGGCACGATGCGGTTGGGCAGCCAGCGCGCCTCGCTCGTGCCCGGCTCGGTGGTCGCCACCGCCTACGGTTCCACGACGGCCGACGAGCGGCACCGGCACCGGTACGAGGTCAACGAGGCCTACCGCGCCCCCCTCGAGGATGCCGGCCTGCGGATCAGCGGGACGCACCCCGACCTCGGGCTCGTCGAGTTCGTCGAGCTGCCGACCGACGTCCACCCCTACTACGTCTCGACGCAGGCGCATCCGGAGTTCAAGTCGCGCCCGACGCGGGCGCACCCGCTTTTCGCCGGACTCATCGGGGCCGCGATCGAGCAGCAGCGGGCGGCCCGCCTCGTCGAGGTGGAGCGTCCGCGTCACCACGAGCACGCCGAGGCCCATGCCTGATCCGCTGCGGGACCGCATCGACCCGCGGCCGGTGCTGTCCTCGGAGCTCGTCCTCGACGGGCTCGTCTGGCACGTGCGCCGCGAGCGCGTGGACCTCGGCGACGCCGGCGTGGTGACCCGGGACCTCCTCGACCACACCGGTGCCGTCGCCGTGCTCGCGCTCGACGAGGAGGAGCGCGTGGTGCTCGTCCAGCAGTACCGGCACCCCGTGGGTGCCTTCGAGTGGGAGCTGCCTGCCGGGCTGCTCGACGTCGACGGCGAGGCGCCCCACACCACGGCGGCCCGCGAGCTGCACGAGGAAGCCGACCTCGTGGCGGGGGAGTGGCACCTGCTCCTCGACCACTACGCGAGCCCCGGTGGCTCCAGCGAGGCGATCCGGGTGTTCCTCGCCCGCGACCTCCGCGCCGCGCCCGATCAGGGGCGGCACGAGCGGGACGGTGAGGAGCTCGGGATGCCGGTCCGCCGGGTACCGCTCGACGAGCTCGTCGAGGCGGTCCTGGACGGAGACGTGCACAACGGGACCCTGATGATCGCGGTGCTGGCGGCAGCCAGCCTGCGCGACCGTGGCTGGACCGGTCTGCGGCCGGTCGACGAGCCGTGGTGGATCCGTCCGCCTCGCCGGGGCTGAACGGCTGTGCGGCCGAGC
>JAQSWG010000140.1 GCA_029266735.1 Ornithinibacter sp. | reverse complement strand
CGTCGTCACGTGCACCTCGTCGTGGAGGCGCCGGAGCCAGTGGCGCAGCTCCGCGCGCACCTTGGCGTCCAGCGCCCCGAAGGGCTCGTCGAGGAGCAGGACCCGAGGGTCGACGGCGAGGGCCCGGGCGAGGGCCATCCTCTGGCGCTGGCCACCGGAGAGCTGGGACGGGTAGCGGTGCTGGAACCCGTCCAGGCCGACGATCTCGAGCAGCTCGTCGACCTTGCGCCGCACCTCGGCCTTCGGGCGCTTGCGGATCGTGAGCCCGAAGGCGACGTTGTCGCGCACCGTCATGTGCTTGAAGGCGGCATAGTGCTGGAACACGAAGCCGATGCCCCGCCGCTGCGGCGGCTCCCGGGTGACGTCGACCCCGCCGATCGAGACGACCCCGCTGTCGATGCCCTCGAGGCCGGCGATGGCCCGCAGCAGGGTGGACTTGCCCGACCCGCTCGGCCCCAGCAGCGCGGTCAGCGAGCCCGAGGGGATGGTGAGGCTGACGTCGTCGAGGGCGGCGAAGTCGCCGTAGTTCTTCCGTGCGGACGAGACGGTGATCATCGGGGGCTCCTCTTGCGGTCGAGCAGGGTCATCAGCAGGAGCGTCCCGAGCGCCAGGCCCATGAGCAGGGTGGCCGCGGCATACGCACCGTAGGTGTTGTGATCGTCGATGTAGCGCGAGTGGACGAGCAGGGTGAGCGTCTGGGACACGCCCGGGAAGCCGGAGGACACCATGATCACGGCCCCGAACTCGCCCAGCGCGCGGGCGACGGTGAGCACGACGCCGTAGGTCAGGCCCCACCGGATCGCGGGCACGGTGATCCGCCAGAACGTCTGCCAGCCGGACGCCCCGAGCGTCGCCGCGGCCTGCTCCTGCTCGGTCCCGATCTCGTGCAGGACCGGTTCGACCTCGCGGACCACGAACGGCAGCGTCACGAAGATCGTCGCGATGACCATTCCGGGCAGGCCGAAGATGACCCGGATGCCGGTCGAGGACTGCAGACCACCGAACCATCCCGAAGCGCCCCACAACATGATGAGCGACACCCCCACGACGATGGGCGACACCGCGAACGGCAGGTCGACGACGGCCTGGATGAGTCCTTTCCCGGGCAGCCGCCACCGAGCGAGGGCGATCGCCGTGATGACACCGAACACGACGTTCAGCGGCACGACGATGGCGACGATGAGCACGGACAGGTTGAGCGCGGCGATAGCCGCCGGGGTGCGGATCGACTCGATGAACACCGCCAGGCCCGGCTCGAAGGTGCGGAAGAGGATGACGAGGATCGGGACGGCGACCAGCCCCAGGACATACGCCAGCGCAAGGGTGCGGAGGGTGAGGACGGAGCGGCGGGTCGTCGTCATGAGCTCCTCTCCTCACGTCGCTGGGCACGACTTCCCCAGAGCCGGAGCAGGAAGAGGGTGAGGAAGGAGATGCCCAGCAACGCGACGGAGACCGCGGCGGCGTTCACCGGGCGGTCGATCTCGATCTGCTGCTGGATGTACTGCGAGACGACCTGTGTCTCGCGCGGGATGTTCCCGCCGATGAGCACCACCGACCCGTACTCTCCCACCGCACGGGCGAAGGCCAGCCCGGTGCCGCTGATGACCGCCGGCGCGAGGGTCGGCAGGACCACACGGCGGAACGTCGCACCGTTGGACGCGCCGAGGGATGCCGCTGCCTCCTCCACCTCACGGTCCAGCTCGAGAAGTACGGGCTGCACCGACCTCACGACGAACGGGAGCGTGACGAACGCCAAGGCGACGACCAGGCCCCACCGGGTCGCGTTGAGCTGCAGGCCGACAGGGCTGCTGGGACCGTAGAGGGCCAGCAGCACGATGCTGGCGACGATGGTCGGGAGAGCGAACGGCAGGTCGATCAGCGCGTTGACCCACCGCTTCCCCGGGAACTCGTCCCGCACGAGCACCCACGCCACGAGGGTGCCCATGACCGCGTTCAGGAGCGCCACGACCGCCGAGACCACCAGGGTCGTCCCGATGGCGGCCAGCGCCACGGGAGCAGTCACGGCATCCCAGAAGCCCGACAGCCCCTCGTCGAGGGAGCGGACGGTGAGCGCGGCGAGCGGGAGCAGGACGATCAGGCTGAGCCACAGTCCCACGACGCCGACGCCGATGGCCCGGCCTGTCGCCGGCCGTGGCCGGCCCCCCTCCCGCGTGGGAGGGGAACCGGCCGGCTGGGGCGGGGGTGAGGAGGTCGGGACGACGTCCTCGCGAGGGCGAGTGGTGGTGCTCATGGCTCCTATCCGGTGGCCGCGTCGTAGATCTTGGCGATCGAGCCGACGTCCTTCGCGAAGAGGGCGGAGTCGACCTGCGTCCACCCGCCGAGGTCAGCGATGGTCCACAGCTTCTCCGGCTGCGGGAACTCGGCGCTGAACTCCGCTGCGACCGTGGCGTCGACCGGGCGGAAGCCCGCCTCGGCCCACAGCCGCTGAGCCTGCGGCGTGTACAGGAAGTCGTTGAACGCCTTCGCCTTCTCGGCGTTCTCGCTGTTGGTGAGCACCGCTGCCGGGTTCTCGATCTTGAAGGTGTGCGGCGGCGTCACGTGCTCGACGGGGTCGCCCTGGCGCTCGATGAACAGGGCTTCGTTCTCGTAGCTGAGCAGCACGTCACCCGCGCCCTGGAGGAACGCCTCGGTCGCCTCGCGGCCCGACTTGGGCTGGATCTTCACGTGCTCGCCGACGAGCTCGGTGATGTAGTCGAGGCCCGCGTCGACGTCCTGGCCACCGCTGCTCTTGGTCGCGTACGGCGCCAGGAGGTTCCACTTGGCCGACCCGGAGCTGAACGGGTTCGGGGTGACGACCTCGACCCCCTCTCTCAGCAGGTCGTCCCAGTCCTCGATTCCCTTGGGGTTGCCCTCCCGCACGACGATGGTGACCACTGACCCGAACGGGATGCCGTTGTGCTCGTCGGCGTTCCAGCGGGCGTCGACGAGGCCGGCCTTGACCAGCCGGGTGATGTCCGGCTCCACCGAGAAGTTGACGAAGTCCGCCTCGGCGCCCGCCTCGACCTTGCGCGACTGGTCGCCGGAGGCTCCGTACGACTGCTGGAACTGCACTCCCTTGCCGGCCTCGGTCGCCTGGAAGGCGGGGATCAGCGCGTCGTAGCCGACCTTCGGCACGGCGTAGGCGAACAGGTTGACGGTGCTCTCTGCACCGGCGGGCTGCACATCGGCCGCCGCGCCCACCGCGTCGCTCGCGCCTCCACCAGCACACGCGCCCATGACCATCGAGGCGCCGAGAGCGACGGTGGCGAGTGCGGCGAGGTGGCGGGTCATGGTTCCTCTGCTCCTGTGTGTGGCACCTGGTCGGACGAGTCCTTCCGGGGTCGCATCTCCTATGCGATAGGCAGGAGTTTGTATAGCCAGACGTTATCGATCAAATAACTCGCCCTTATGTCTCACCATGTGGGAGCGCGTCGAGGCACGCCTGACCCGCCTCACGCACGGGGAGGGGTCAGGTGGAGCGGGCGACGCCGCGGAGCACGACCAGCGACGGGACGGCGAGCACGGCGAGGTCGTCGCGGGGGTCCTCGGGATACACGACGAGGTCTGCCTCGTCGCCCTCCTCGAGACCCGGCCATCCCAGCCACGCCCGAGCTGCCCAGCAGGCAGCGTCGAGCGCCTCACCCGTGGTGAAGCCGGCGTGCCCGAGGTGCGCGACCTCCGTGGCGACCAACCCGTGCGGCAGTGAGCCGCCTGCATCCGTGCCGACGTAGACGGGGATGCCCGCCTCGCGCGCCGCGGCGATCGTCCGGTACCGGCGCTCGTGGAGGTCGAGCATGTGCCGGTGGTAGTCGGGGAACTTCGCCCGCGCCGCCTCGGCGACAGGGACTGCTCCCCGAAGCAGTGCGCAGT
Source organism: Ornithinibacter sp. (assembly GCA_029266735.1). Lineage (GTDB taxonomy): Bacteria > Actinomycetota > Actinomycetes > Actinomycetales > Dermatophilaceae > Fodinibacter. Next base: position 3,860 of record JAQSWG010000140.1, on the reverse strand, counting down.
GACCCGGGCACCCTCCTCGTGCGCCGCCGCCACCGCCTGCGCCAGCACGTCCGCCGGCCAGCACGGCGAGAGGTCACCGGTGTCGCGGTCGATCCAGTCCCCGACGAGCTTGACCCACCCGTCACCCGAGCGAGCCTCCACCCGGACCTGTTCGACGAGCTGGCCCGGTTCGACCTCCCACGCGTAGTTGCGGATGTACCGGTGGGTCCGGGCGATGTGTCGCCCGGCACGGACCAGGCGCGGCAGGTCCTCGCGCTCCTGGACCCAGCGGGTGTCCGCCGGAGAGCCCGCGTCGCGCAGCAGCAGGGCGCCGGCCGCTCGGTCGGCGAGCGCCTGCGCCTCGGCCGTTGCGTCGTCGGTCGCGCCATGTGCGTCCAGCCCGATGTGGCTGTGGGCGTCCACGAGCCCGGGAAGCACCCAGCCGGGCACGGTCGTGACGTCGTGGTCTCCGGTCGGCACGGCATACGTGACGCGGCCCCCGATGACCCACGCCTGGGACCGCACGTCGTTCGGACCGACGAGGACAGGACCGGTGAGGTGCAGGACCTGAGCCATGGCCCGACCCTAGCCGTCAGGCGTCCGCGGCCTCCCGGCGCAGAACGCGCCGAAGGGTCTCGGTGACCACGTCCGGGGCCTCGGAGTGGACCCAGTGCCCAACGCCCTTGACGACGACCGGCCGCGCGCGGGGGAAGAGCGCGCGCATCTGCTCGGTGTCCGTGTCCTTGACGTAGCCGGACTCCTCCCCCACCAGCCACACCACCGGTCCGTCGTATGCCGTGGCACCGGTGTCGGGGAAGTCCGCGATCCGTGACCGGCTCCCCCGGGCGGCGTCGCGCGCGAGGAGCTCGAGGTTCGCCTGCCAGGACCAGGTCGTGCCCTGCCGGCGGAGGTTCTGGAGGAGGAAGCCGCGGACCGCCGGGTCGGGCTCGACCTGCGCGAAGCGCTCCTCGGCGTCCGCCCGACCGGTGAGCTCGCCGAGTGGCAGCGCTCGCATCGCCTCGATGTAGTGGACGAACCGGTCGAGGTCTCCGTAGTCCTTGGGTGCGATGTCGACCACCACGAGGCTTCGGACGAGGTGCGGGTGGGTCAGCGTCGTCACCATCGCGACCTTGCCCCCCAGCGAGTGGCCCACGAGCACCCAGGACTCATCCGGAGCGGCGGCGCTGAGCGTCGCGGCGACCCGGGCGGCATACGTCTCGTAGGAGAACTCCTCGGTCCACGCGGACCGGCCGTGGTCGGGCAGGTCGATGAGCAGGCAGCGGGCGGCGCCGCCGTCCGGGCCGGCGAGCACCTTGGCGATCTGGGTCCAGTTGCGGCCCTGGCCGAAGAGGCCGTGGAGGAAGGCGACCCGCGGACCGGCGCTCCCGACCTGCGTCGTGAAGAGCTGTGGGGGGTGGCCCCCCGTCACCGGGACCACGGCTCATGGCGGGCGTGGGCGACGCCGTGGGTACTGGACACCACCGCACCGTACCGGCCACGGGTCACTACTGGGCTCCGCACTGGAGAGCCGCGCGGGCCGATGACGGAGACCTCAGAAGGCGTAGTAGCGAAGCCAGAGATAGAGCCATGCGATGGCGATGGTCACCAGTGCGACGACGGCACCGTACCGGGTGAACCTCCAGAAGGAGATGGGATGTCCGTTGCGGGCCGCGATTCCGATGACGACCACGTTGGCGCTCGCACCGACGGCGGTCGCGTTGCCCCCCAGATCTGCGCCGAGGGCGAGGGCCCACCAGAGGGCCTGGGCCTCCGGCGCGCCCTGGCCGGCATCCACGAGGTTCTGGACCAGCGGCGTCACGGTGGCGACGTACGGGATGTTGTCGACGATGCCGGACAGCAGCGCAGAACCCCAGATGAGGACGGACCCGGCGAGCAGGTACTGGTCGCCGACCGCCTCGGTGACGGCCTGTCCGAGCCTTTCGATGACTCCTACCTCGACGAGAGCCCCCACCATGACGAACAGGCCCATGAAGAACACCAACGTCATCCACTCCACCTCCTCGAGGAACTCCGGTGGGTCCAGCTTCGAGAGCGCCACGAGCGCCCCCGCACCGAGGAGAGCCACCATCGACGGCTCGATGTGCAGGGCGGAATGGGCCACGAAACCGACCATGACGAGCACGAGAACGATGCCCGACCGCACCAGCAGCCCGCGGTCCCGGATCACCTCACGCTCGTCCAGCGCCATGAGCGCGGAGACGCGGTCGGGGTCGTAGTGGAACGCGGAGCGGAAGAGGACCCGGCACAAGCCGATGAACACCACCATCAGCACGACGACGATCGGTCCGAGGTTCAGCAGGAAGTCGTTGAAGCTCAACCCGGCACGGCTGGCGATGATGATGTTGGGCGGGTCCCCGATGAGGGTGGCGGTTCCGCCGATGTTCGAGGCGAGCGCCTCCGCAATGAGGAAGGGGACCGGTGGCAGTCCGAGCCGGTGACAGACCAACAGGGTCACGGGGGCGATGAGCAGCACCGTCGTGACGTTGTCCAGGAGCGCCGAGGCGACAGCCGTGATGCACACCAGCAGGACCATCGTCGGGAACGGCCTGCCCTTCGTGCGCTTGGCAGCCCAGATGGCGAGGTAGTCGAAGACTCCGGTCTGCTTGAGCACGCTGACGATCACCATCATCCCGAGGAGCAGGAAGATGACGTTCCAGTCGACCCCGGTCTCCTCGCTGAAGAACGCCACCTCGGCATCCACCACGCCGAGCAAGACCATGGCGGCCGCTCCGGACAGGGCAGCCGCGACCCGGTGGATCCTTTCGGTGGCGATGAGCACATACGCGCCCACGAAGGCGGCGACGACGAGCACTGTCGTCATCAGGGCCCCGATGACGTCGGCAGGAGGTGGTCCAGAAGGCGGCTGGCCGTGATGGCGCCGATGATGCGGCCGGTCCCGTGCTCGTCGACGACCGCCACCAGGGGGCTGTGCATCCTGGCCATCACCGCCGCCACCTCCACGGCGGTGGCATCGACGTCGACCACGGGGAGCTCGTCGATGTCCTGAGGCGCGGGAAGGAGCGTCCGAACGGTGGTGTGCTCCAGCTTGCGGAACAGCTCGTCGGAGGCCCGCTCGTCCAGCGCGCGAGCCAGCCCGGGCGTCTTCTGGAGGTAGTCCGGGACGAGGAACCGCAGCACCTGTGAACCAGGGAGCACGGTGTAGGGCCGCCCGTTCTCGTCACAGATGATCAACCCGGGGAGGCGCGCACCGGCCATGGCCTGCGCGGCGACGATGGCTTCGGTGTCCGGGGTCACCATGGGAAACGGCTGTGCCAGCTCGCCGGCCCGCATTCTCTGCTCCCCTCAGTGGACTCCGTTTCTGCTCCGGGAACGGCCGGGCACCCGGTGCTCGGCGTCGACACGCCAGCCGGTTGGCGCCGACCCAGCTAGACATGTCGGTCGCGATCAGGCGAACCTCCCCGCTGCTTTCCGAGGGGGACGACGTGGAGGTGGCCGTCGTCGGAGATCGCCGCCGCCCAGACCAGGGCCCCCAGCGCCAGGCCTACCCACACCACCGGGCCGATGGCGCGCTCCACGAGGAGAGCGCCCGGGGCGACCATGGCCCCCGCTGCCGCGGCATGCCACAGGTCGGGCACCGTCAGCCGCTGGCACGCGCACATCGCCCTCGCGTAGACCACCGCCCAGATGCCCACGAGCGCCCCGACCACTGCCGCGGCGACGAGGACACCGAGGCCCATCTGCACGATGACGAGTCCCGCACACAGGAGGGCCACGACGGCGGCGGCGAACAGCCCTACGGTCCACCGTGCTTCCATCCGCTCAACCTCCAGACCGCGGTCTGCTCCGACCGTCGATACGTGATGGCGCTCGACGTCAGACTAGCGGCGCTGGGCCTCCGC
>JAQSWG010000056.1 GCA_029266735.1 Ornithinibacter sp. | reverse complement strand
TCGACGGGGCGCACCGGGCCGACCTCGCCGATCCGGAAGAGCGAGCCGCCGATGACGTCCCAGGCGAGCAGCCGCAACGTCGGCAGGGCCGTCATCCCGGAGAAGGACCGCGACTCGAGGATGACGACGTCCTGAGGTCCCCAGGACAGCGGACGGTACGCACCCAACGGCACGTCCGGCGACCTCGTCGCGGCAAGGAGGCGAGGTGTGGGTCGCAGGTCGCCCTGGACCGCGACGAGGCCCTGGCTGCGGGAGATCGCGCCGACGTAGGTCTGTCCCAGGTAGGCATGGGCGGCGGCCCACCCCTCGGTGTTGCCCACGGTGGGCCCGTCCACCTCGATCACCGGCCCGCGCAGCGGCCTGCTCCCGGTCAGCTCGCCGGAGCCGGAGAACGTCCGCACGGACGTCGCGGCCGAGGTGGTCGCCAGCTGGACCCACCCTGGCTCGACCGGAGAGCCCACCGGGCGTGCGGTCTTCTCCTCGCTGTCGACGAGCCAGGAACGCTCCAGGCCGCGCGCGACGATGGTTCGGGCGTCCCTGGCCCACCCCGCCCTGTGGAGGGTCTCGTCGGGCACCGGGATGGACGTGCCGATGCCGGTGCGGGCGTCGAGGACGACCACCTGGCCGGGCTGGGGGAACACGACCGCTCGACGGTCGACCCGTACCGCGCGCGGGTCGAGCACCATGCCTTGGTCCGTCTGGGTCGGGTCTGCGCGCACGAGGGTGACGTCCGGGCACACGAGGTACTCCCGGCCGGCGGGCCCTCTCGGTGTGTGCAGCACCGGGGTCAGCCCGGCCGCACGGGCACTCCAGCTCAGGAGCACCGCGCGAACCGAGGCGGCGTTGTCGGTGCGCCCTGCGCTCGGCCCGAGGAGGGGCAGGCGGAATGCGTCCTCGAAACCGATCGTCGCACCGAGGGCGAGGGTGTCCGCCTCGACGTAGCGCGGCAGAGCCGTCTCATCCCTGGGGGGCGGCCCCAGATGGACGGTGACGCCGCCCACCACCGCGCTCGGCAACCGCGGCACGACGGGAGGCGAAGCGCTCGTCTTCGTGACGGCCTCGGACGGGGCGTCCTCCCGCACGGCGACCGCGACGCCGGTGACGGCCGCGACGACGCCGGCGCCCAGGACGGCACGGCGGCGGACGCGTCGGCGCTGGTCTGCCGCGGTGTCCCAGGCCGTCTGGGCGAGGTCGACCTCGGCCACCTCGTCACTCGCCAGCTCGAGCAGCTCCCGCAGCTCCGTCATCGGGCACCTCCGGTCCCCAGGTCCACGCGCGGCAGGGCGGCCCGGAGGCGGGCCAGCGCGTCGTGGGTCTGGCTCCTCACCGTGCCCACGGATACTCCGAGGATCTCCGCGGTGTCCTGCTCCGTGCGGTCCTCGAAGTACCGCAGCACCACGGTGGCGCGTTGCCTCGGAGTGAGCCCGCCGAGGGCTCGCAGGACGTCGAGGCGCCGCTCGACCTCCTCCGCGTCCCACGAGTCCCGAGGCTCCTCCCACAGGGGATCGATCCCGACGACCTCGGGCCGACGGTTGCGCCACGACGAGATGGCGTCGCGGTAGAGGATCCGGCGCACGAAGGCATCCGGCTGCTCGTCGCGCACCCCCTCCCACTGCCGCGCCAGCTTGACGAGGGCCCCCTCCAGGAGGTCCTCGGCGAGCGGCAGGTCACCGCAGACGAGGTAGGCCGCCCGGAGCAGCGTGTGCTGGCGGGCGCGCACGTACTCGACGAACTCCACGTCGGCCGGCCACGCGGCATCCATCGTGCCCATGCGCCACCTCCTGACCCGGTCGTCGCCCTCTGACCCCAACTCTCCCAATGCGCCGGCTCAGGCGGAAGGTTGGGGTGCCTCCCGAAGTCTGTTTGGATCGGAGCATGACCGACGCCTCGCCGCCGTCCCGGGCCATCGGCGGTGAACCGGCATGAGGCAGTGGGACCGCGTGTCCCAGGGCTTCGCGAGGGTGTCGAACGCTGCCGACACGGCGCCCGCGGGTCGCGAGCGCGTGCAGGCCCACGCGGAGGCGTTGCGCCGGGCACAGCACTCGGGGTCCTTCGCCGAGGAGTTCGTGGCCCGCCTCGACCTCACGCAGGCACTGCTGGACGTGCCCCGGGATCCTCGGGACCTCGAGCACGTGGCGTGGCTGCGTCGTTCGCTCGATTCGGGTGGCGGCCTCGACCAGGCCGACCGGGATGCCGTGCTGTGGCGTCTCAGCTGGGCGGTCGACCTCGTGGAGGACACGCCGGAGGTCGGCCTCGACGGCGTCGTCGCCGCGGTGAACGACCTCGCGGAGGCGCTGCGCGCCGAGGGCTACCCGCTGCGTGCGGTCCATGCGGCTCGAGCACGCCTCGCCCGCGACATCGGCGAGCGGGACGCCATGGCTCGCCATCTCTGGGCCTGGCGAGCCGAGCCGAGCGACGACCGCCTCGACTGCCCGGCGTGTGACCAGCGCGACCAGGCGCTGCTCCTCATGGGCGACGACCCGGACCAGGCCCTGGGGCTCGTCGAACCGATGACGCTCGGTGAGCTGGCGTGTGACGAGGAGCCCCGTGGCGCCCTGGGCATCGACGCCTACCTGCGGGTGGCAAGCGGTGACCTGGACGGCGCCGTCGCGTCCCTCCGCCGGGCCTGGCACCTCGTCCAGGACGACCCGACGGCCTCGCGCACTGTGGGCTCCTGCCTTCTCGTCCTGCTCCGGCTCGGCAACGCCGACCGCGCCGTGGACCTCCTCCTCCCTCGGCTGGCCTGGCTCGACGACCTGCCGACGGCGCGTGCCCGCATGTGGTTCAGTGCCACGGCGTCGCATGTGCTCGACAGGGCGGCAGCCGTGGGGCTGGCCCCCGAGGTGGTGGCCGGTGAGCCACTCGACGCGCTCCTCACGCGCCTGCGCCGGTCGGCGGACCTCATCGCCGCGTCGTTCGACCGTCGCTACGGGTCCACCGTCACCTCAGGTGACCTGGCCGCTGCCCACGACGACGACCTCGTGGCCGCGGAGCCGATCCTTCCTCCGACCCGCCTGCCGAGGGTGTTCGGGGCTTCCATGCCGTCGCCGCGCCACGTCGTGGCACCCGGCGGTGTGCTGGAGCGGGCCGCGGACCTGGAGGCGGGGATCGCAGCGGTTGCCACCGACCTCGACGCGCTGGTCCAGGCCTGGCTGCGCGACCGGGAGGCGCTGTTGCCGGTGGTCACACCGCAGGAGTGGGCCGCCGTCTCCCTGCTCGACAGGGCGAGCGCCCAGGACGCCGGCGAGGACCGGCACCGGGAGCTGTTGGAGTCGGCCCTGGAGGCAGCCAACCGAGCGGGTGACGAGGCTGCCGCCCTGCGGTGCGAGGGCGAGCTGGCGCTCCTCGACGTCGCCGGGGGTACGAGCCGGGACCGGACGACGGGCCGCAGGGTGCTCAACCGCACCGCCGAGGACGCCAGGGGACGAGCCCGCCGACGAGCAGCCCAGCTCGACGCGACGGGCGCCGACGCCGAGGCCGGCGGGTTGTGGCGTCGGATCGCCTGGTTCGGTGCTCCTGACCGCCCGGTCGCCTGCCTGGAACGGGCCGCCGACGCCCATGCCCGCGCGGGGCAGCCCTACCGCCGCCTGCTCTGCCTCGCGGAGGCGGCGATGGCCGTCGCCCGGACGGACCCCGAGGCCGCCTCCGCCCGGCTGGACGTCCTCGACCCGCTCGTCGCCGACCACCCGGTCCTCAGGTCGATGTGTCTGGAGCTCCGAGGGAGGATCGCACGGACGAGGGGCGACCTCGAGACGGCTGCGGCGAACCTCCGTCGGGCCGTCGCGGTGCCCGGGATCGCCGAGCGGTCGCGTCTCACCCTGCTGCTGAGCCTGTGTGACGTCCTCGTCGACCGGTGCGACTGGTCGGCGCTCGAGGAGTCCGCTGCGGACCTCGTGGCGGCGAGCAACCGTCTGCACGACTCCGTGCTGCTCGCCTTCGGTCAACGCTTCCTCGGGCTGGCCTACCTGGAGACCGACCGGCCGGCCGAGGCGGCCGAGCTCCTCGAGCCGGCACTCCCGGTGCTCGTCGTCCACGCTCCGGGCCTCGTGGCTCCGGTCGCCTGGGCGCTGGGCAATGCCCGAGCCCTGCTCGAGCGGTGGGCGGGCGCCCGCTCGGCGTTCGAGACGGCATCCGCCGCGTTCCTCGCCCAAGGGCGACGCGCGGAGGCCGCGTACGCACAGTGGCGCGCCGCCACGGCGGCCTGGGACGCCGGTGACACCGATCGCGCCTTGCATCACTTCGACGAAGCGGTGGAGACGTCACGCAGCGCCGGCGTCGTGAGCCTCCACGTCGAGGTGCTGCGGGGTCGGGCGGCGTTGCGGGCGGAGACCGGGGAGGTCGCGAGCGGCATCGCCGAGCTCGACGCCGCCATTCCCGCGGGTGAACGGCTGGCCCAACAGGTCGGAGCCGACGAGGAGGAGTTCGACCCCGAGGTTCTCGAGCCGGACGTCCTGCGCCAGGGGGCCCACCTCCTGGCCCGGCACGGCCACGTCGACGCCGCGGTCGACCGGCTCCGGCGCGCGGAGGCGCTCGTCGGTGCCGAGCTCGAGCTCGTCCTGCGTACCGAGGCAGGCATCGTGCTGGCGGACGCCAACCGGCTGCGCGAGGCCGAGCCCCGGCTGCGGGCATCTCTCGCCGAGCTCCGGGCCGCGGGACTCACCGACGAGCGGGTCGCCGCAGCCGGTGCCTTGGCGCTCGCCCTCGATCGTGGGGGTCGCAGCGAGGAGGCCGAGCTGGTGTGGCACGGCTGGGGGCCGGAAGCCTGAGCCTCAGGCTCCGACGAGCCGCCCCGCGAGCCACCCCTCCACCTTGTCGAGCGCTACCCGCTCCTGCGCCATCGTGTCGCGCTCGCGGATGGTGGCCGCCTGGTCGTCCAGGGTGTCGAAGTCGATGGTGATGCAGTACGGCGTGCCGATCTCGTCCTGGCGGCGGTACCGCCGGCCGATCGCGCCCGCGTCGTCGAAGTCGACGTTCCAGTTGCGACGCAGCGCGGCCGCGAGGTCGCGGGCCTTGGGTGAGAGGTCCGCGTTGCGCGAGAGCGGCAGCACGGCCGCCTTGACCGGTGCGAGGCGCGGGTCGAGACGGAGCACCACCCGCTTGTCCACGCCTCCCTTGGTGTTGGGCGCCTCGTCCTCGGTGTATGCGTCGACGAGAAAGGTCATGAGACTCCGGGAGAGGCCGGCTGCCGGTTCGATGACGAAGGGGGTGTACTTCTCGCCGGTCGCCTGGTCGAAGTAGACGAGGTCGGTGCCCGAGTGCTTCGTGTGGGTCGAGAGGTCGAAGTCGGTGCGGTTGGCGATGCCCTCGAGCTCCCCCCACTCGCTGCCCGCGAAGTCGAAGCGGTACTCGATGTCCACCGTGCGCTTCGAGTAGTGAGAGAGCTTCTCCTTCGGGTGCTCGTAGTGCCGCAGGTTCTCGGAGGCGATGCCCAGGTCGGTGTACCAGCGGGTCCGCTCCTCGATCCAGTACTGGTGCCACTGCTCGTCCTCACCCGGCTTGACGAAGAACTCCATCTCCATCTGCTCGAACTCCCTGGTTCGGAAGATGAAGTTGCCGGGGGTGATCTCGTTCCGGAACGACTTGCCCGTCTGGGCGATGCCGAACGGCGGCTTCCTGCGAGAGGCCTGCATGACGTTGAGGAAGTTGATGAAGATGCCCTGTGCGGTCTCGGGCCGGAGGTAGTGCAGGCCGGACTCGTCCTCGATGACGCCGAGATAGGTCTTGAGCATCATGTTGAACTCGCGGGGTTCGGTCCACTGCCCCCGGGTGCCGCAGCTGGGGCAGGCGATGTCGGCGAGCGGGATCGTGTCGGGGTCGACGTCCCGTCCCTTCTTCGCCTCCCGATCGGCGACCGCCTCCTGCAGGTGGTCGACCCGGAAGCGCTTGTGGCAGCTGAGGCACTCCGTGAGCGGGTCGGTGAACTCACCGAGGTGGCCGGAGGCGACCCAGGTCTGGCGCGGGAGGATGATCGAGGAGTCGAGACCGACGACGTCCTCGCGTGCCGTCACCATCGAGCGCCACCACTGGGTCCTGATGTTCTCCTTGAGCTCGACGCCCAGGGGCCCGTAGTCCCAGGCCGAGCGCGTGCCGCCGTAGATCTCGCCGCAGGGGAACACGAACCCCCGTCGCTTGCAGAGCGAGACGACGGTGTCGACGACGGAGGTGGGGGCGGCCATGCGCGCAAGGTTATCGGCGGGCACGGCACGCGGCCGAACCGGTCACCGCGGGCGCCCCGCGTAGGCTGGTCGACCGTGTCGACCCTCCGTGAGTCCTTCGAACGTGCCAGCCTGCCAGCCCTGACATTCCTCAGCGGCCTTCCGCGGGTCGTGCCGTTCCTGGCCATCATGGCCCTGACCCTCGCGGGCGTGTTGCTGCCCGGGTGGGGGTGGGTGCTCATCGCCCTCGTCGCCCTCATCCTCACGTGGATCCTCGTGCTGGCATGGCCGCGGCTGAGCTCCGCGGAGCGCCTCATGCGCCTCGCCGTCGTCGCGCTCATGGTCGCGGTGACGGTGACCCAGGCGGCGCCCCGCGGCTGACGAGTCACTCCACATTTGACAACGATTCTCATCGTGAATGAGAATCGTTGTCATGAATGCCGCCCGCATCGCTCCCGTCCTCGGTGCCGCTGCCGTGCTCGCCGTGACGGCGTGCGGGTCGGACTCCGCGGCGACGGATGCCGGGCGCAGCGAGCGACTCAGTGTCACCGCCGCGTTCTATCCCCTCCAGTGGGCGTCGGAGCGGGTCGGGGGCGACCACGTCGTCGTGAGCGGGCTCACCAAGCCCGGCGCGGAACCGCACGACCTGGAGCTGACGCCGAAGGCCGTGGCCGAGCTCGCGGCATCCGATGTCGTCGTCTACCTCGAGGGCTTCCAGCCGGCAGTCGACGAGGCCGTGGAGACCCAGGCGAAGGATGCCGCCTTCGACGTGTCACCCTCGGCCGACCTCACGCTGACCGCGATCGAGGAGGGTGGTGACCGCGGCGAGACCAGCGGGAAGGACCCGCACTTCTGGTTGGACCCCGTCCGCCTCGCGACGGTCGCCACCGCCATCGGGGAGCGGCTGGCCGCCGCCGACCCCGAGAACGCGGCGGACTACCGGGCCGGCGCCGCGGCACTCCGCAAGGACCTCGGCGGACTCCATGACGAGTTCGCGGCCGGTCTGGAGCAGTGCCGCAGTGATGAGCTGGTCACCGGGCACGCCGCCTTCGGCTACCTCGCCGACCGCTACGGACTCGGCCAGGAGGGCATCACGGGCGTCAGTCCGGACGCCGAGCCCGACGCCGCAACGTTGCGCGAGCTCACCGAGCACGTGCGCGACGCCGGAGTCACGACCGTGTACGCGGAGACGCTCGTCTCCCCCGCCCTGGCGGAGACGATCGCCCGCGAGACCGGCGCCAGTGTCGCCGTCCTCGATCCGCTCGAAGGCATCACGGAGGAGTCCGCAGGAGCCGACTACCTCGAGGTGATGCGCGCCAACCTGCGCACGCTCCGGGAGGGGCAGCAGTGCACCTGAGCGACCCTCCCCTCATGCGGCTCCGGTCGGCGTCGTTCGGGTACGCCGACCGTGTGGTCGTGTCGGGTATCGACCTGGAGATCCACAGAGGTGAGGTCGTCGCGCTGCTCGGACCCAACGGCTCGGGGAAGTCCACGCTGGTCCGCGGCATCCTCGGGCTCACCACGCAGCAGGGCGGACAGGTGCAGCTGTTCGGCACGCCGCGGGAGCGGTTCACCGAGCACACCCGGATCGGGTACGTCCCCCAGCGGCACTCGCTGTCCGCCTCGGTGCGCGCGACCGTCACCGAGATCGTCGAGGTCGGCCGGCTGCCCCACCGCCTCTGGTGGCGACCGACCTCGTCCGAGGACCGCGCCATCGTCCGTCGGGCGATCGAGGATGTGGGGCTCGCCGACCGGGCCCGGGAGGAGGTGGCCTCCCTCTCCGGCGGACAGCAGCGCCGCGTGCTCATCGCCCGGGCCCTCGCCGGTGAGCCGGAGGTCCTCGTCATGGACGAGCCGACTGCGGGCGTCGACCATGCCAGCCAGGAGGCCCTGGCCGGGGTGCTCCGCCGGCTCGTCGACCGCGGCACGTCGATGCTCGTCGTCACCCACGAGCTGGCCGCGCTGGAGCGTGTCGTCAGCCGCATCGTGTGCCTGGATGCCGGTCACGTCGACTTCGACGGCAGCGCGGCCGCGTACGCCGCCCACGTCGCGGGGCATGCCGCGGGCTCGGACCACCACCACCCCGACGACGTCACCCCGCGTCGCGGACACGTCATCGGTGCGGCGCCCCTCGACCCGGAACCCCGGGAGGTGGCGCCGTGACCGATCTGCTGGCTCTCGACTTCATGCGGCAGGCGTTGCTCGCCGCACTCCTGGCGGGGTTCGCCGCGCCGCTCGTCGGCGTCTTCCTCGTGCAGCGCCGCATGTCCCTCATCGGGGACGGCATGGGGCACGTCGCCCTGGCGGGGGTCGCCGTGGGCGTCCTCACCGGTCAGGCCCCGGTGCTCACCGCCCTCGTGGCAGCGGTCGCCGCCGCGGTCGCCATCGAGCTGATCCGCGCCTCGGGGCGCACGAGCGGGGACACGGCTCTCGCGGTGATGTTCTACGGCGGCATCGCGCTGGGCGTGGTGCTCATCGCCCGGTCCAGCGCGGGCACCCCCGCCAACCTCACGGGGTATCTCTTCGGGGCGATCCTCACGACGAGCACCACGGACATCGCCGTCTTCGCCGCGCTGGCCGCGGTGGTCCTCGTGACGACGCTGCTCCTGCGGCCGCGGTTCTTCGCGGTCGCCAACGACGAGGACTACGCGCGGGCGGTGGGCATCCCCGTCCTCCGCTACAACGTGCTCCTCGCCGTGCTCACCGCCGTGACGGTCGTCGTCTCGATGAGGGTCGTCGGACTGCTCCTCATCAGCGCGCTGATGATCCTGCCCAACGCGGCGTCGCAGCTGTTCGCCCGGAGCTTCCGGTCGGCGATGTGGTGGGCCGTGGTCATCGGGGTCCTCTGCAGCGTGGGCGGGGTCGTGGTCTCCTACGGCGCGGAGACCCCGTCGGGCGGCACCATCGTGCTGCTGGCCGTCGCGGCGTTCCTCCTCGCCAGCACGGTGACCGCCCTCGGCACCCGGGCCCGGCGCGCGGCGCACGACCGGGCAGAACGGCACGACCACGAACACGGCCCGGGCTGCGGCCACCCCGCCCTCGGTCACGAAGGACACGTCGACTACCTCCACGACGGCCACCGCCACGCCGCGCACGAGGGCCACTACGACGAGCACGGTCGGCACACGACGGTGGAGGGGCGATGACGGGCCAAGCCGGGACCGCGCGCCGGCCGACCCGGCAGCGGGCGGCCATCGCGCGCGCGCTGTCCGGGTCTGCCGAGTTCCGGTCGGCGCAGGAGATCCACGCGGACCTCGCGGGGTCCGGCACCCGGGTGGGGCTGGCGACGGTGTATCGCAACCTCCAGGCCATGGCGACCGACGGGGAGGTCGACGTCATCCGCTCCCCGGACGGTGAGTCGGTCTACCGGTCCTGCTCCACCGACCACCACCACCACGTCGTGTGCCGCTCGTGCGGGCTGGCGGTGGAGGTCACCGGGGATGCCGTGGAGCGCTGGGCCGAGGCCGTGGCCGCCGCCCACGGGTTCACCCAGGTGCGGCACACCATGGAGATGGAGGGACTGTGTCCCGCCTGCACCAGTTCGCGCCAACGGGGCACGGTCGTCAGAAGGCCGACACAGGCCCCTCGGCGCGTTGTGGACGGCTGAGGACTCGCAGCACGGGCACCTTGCCGTGCCGGTCGGCGGCCACGCGGGCGACCTGCGGGAACAGCTCGACCACAGGGTCAGCCATGGGCGTCCACCGCACCGCCGTACCGCCGGTCGCGATCGACGTAGGCCTGGATCGCCGCCCACAGGTCGCGCCGGTCGTAGTCGGGCCACAGCTGGTCCTGGAAGACCATCTCGGCGTAGGCGCTCTGCCAGAGCAGGAAGTTGCTCGTGCGCTGTTCCCCGGAGGACCGCACGAAGAGGTCGACGTCAGGCATCTCCGGCTCGGGCAGGTACCGGGCCACGGTGCGCTCGTCGACCGCCCGCGGCCGGAGCCGCCCGCTGGCGACGTCCTCGGCGATCCGCTGCACGGCATCCCCGATCTCGGCACGGCCCCCGTAGTTCACGCAGAAGTACAGGGTGAGGCCCGTGTTGTTCCGCGTGAGCTCCTGCGCCGTCTCGAGCTCCCGGATCACCGAGCCCCAGAGCCTGGGTCGTCGACCCACCCAGCGCATCCGTACCCCCCAGTCGTGGAGCTGGTCGCGACGGCGCCGGATGACGTCACGGTTGAACCCCATGAGGAAACGCACCTCGTCGGGGCTCCGCTTCCAGTTCTCGGTCGAGAAGGCGTAGGCCGACAAGTGCGTCACGCCCACCTCGATGGCACCGGCGACGACGTCGAGCAGCGCGGCCTCACCGGCCTCGTGGCCCTTGGTCCGTGGCAGGCCCCGCGCGTTGGCCCAGCGGCCGTTGCCGTCCATGACGACGGCGACGTGGCGCGGCATCCGGTCGAGGGCGATGGCGGGCGGTCGGGCACCGGACGGGTGGGGAAAGGGTGGCGGGTACGGGCTCGCACTCACCGTTCCACCATTCGGAGGCTCCGGATCCCACGTTCCAGGTGCCACTGGAGGAAGGCGGCGGTCAGCCCGCTCCCCTCGCGACGGTGGCGGGGGTCGGAGTCGTCGGCGACCACCCAGTTCCCGGCCAGCAGGGCGGCCAGGAGGAGCAGGGTCTCGGGGGCCGGGGCCGCCGAGCCGGGCGGCCGGCACCCTGGGCACACGGCACCTCCCGCGACGACGTGGAAACCCCGGTGCGGGCCGGGGGCACCGCACTTGGCGCAGTCATGGAAGCTCGGTGCCCACCCTGCGACGGCGAGTGCACGCAGGAGGTAGGCGTCGAGGACCAGGTTCGGGTCGTGCTCCTTGCCTGCGAGCGACCGCACGGCGCCGGCGAGGAGAAGGTACTGCTGGAGTGCCGGCTCCCGCTCCTCGGTCAGCCGGTCGCAGGTCTCGAGGACGGCGGTCGCCGCGGTCCAGGACGGGTAGTCACGCGCGATCGCGTCGCCCCACGGGTCGAGCGTCTCGACCTGGGTGACCGTGTCGAGGCTTCGGCCCTCGTAGCACTGCACGTCGATGTGCATCCCGGGTTCCAGGCGCGAGCCGAACCGTGACTTCGTGCGCCGCACACCCTTGCCGACGACGCGCACCTTCCCCAGGCGGCGGGTGAGGACGGTGACGATGCGGTCGGCCTCGCCCAGCTTCTGGGTGCGCAGGACGATCGCCTCGTCGCGGTAGAGGGGCACTGCACCATTGTCCGCCCTCACCGACGGAATCGTCGGGATGCCGGGCCGCCGGTCTCGATCACCGGCGCGCGACCGGTGCGGTGCCCATGCCCGGGCCATGTCGCCGGCGTCAGCGGCCGCGACACCACCGAGTGGGTCTGCCGGGAGTCGGTCCGTGGACCGGGTGGCAAGCTCGGCGCGGTGCCGGCGAGGGGGCGGCCCGCCAGCCCGTCTCGGTGTGCGGCGGCGCTCATGGGGCCACCCCACGGCATCCCGGGGGCGACCGCAAGCGCGACACCGAACGTTCGACGCGACGGCAGTCGTGAACCGTGGACAGGTGTTCGAATGCGCCCTACGATGACGGCATGACCGCACTGCAGGGGTCGCTCCTCGACCTCGCCGACGAGGTCGTGGTCCGCCCACTGCGGGGCCTGACCCGGATGCCGCTCGCGCACGGCGCCTGGGTGGACGTCCTGCCGGGCTGGGTCGGCGGGGCGGACGAGCTCTATGCCGCGCTGCGTCGCGACGTGCCGTGGCAGGCCGAGCGGCGCCAGATGTACGACTCCATCGTCGACGTCCCCCGGCTCCTGAAGTTCTACGGGGAGGACGAAGCTCTCCCCCACGTGGCCCTGGGCGAATGCCGCGACGTGCTCTCCGCCCACTACCGCGACGAGCTCGGAGAGCCCTTCCGAACGGCCGGTCTCTGCCTCTACCGCGACGGCCAGGACTCGGTGGCATGGCACGGAGACCGCATCGGTCGCGCCCGAGACCTCGACACGATCGTGGCCATCCTGTCGGTCGGCGCACCCCGCGACCTCATGCTCCGACCACGTGGCGGCGGGACGTCGATCCGGGTGCCCGCGGGCCACGGGGACCTCGTGGTCATGGGCGGCTCCTGCCAGCGCACCTGGGACCACTGCGTCCCCAAGACCGCACGACCCGTCGGCCCCCGGATCTCCATCCAGTTCAGGACCCGCGGAGTGCGGTGACCGGCGCCCACCCACGCGCTCCGGGAGCGGCCACGGACATCGTCGCGAGCTCCACCGAGCGGGCGAGCGATGCCGGCAGGTCGGCTGTCCCGTGCTGGGCGATGTCGGCCACCAGCGCACCGTGGAGGACGTCGCCCGCACCCAGGGTGTCAACGACCACGGTGGGGTGAACCGGGACGGAGCCGGAGGACCCGTCGGCAGCGAGCCAGCGGACCGGGTCGCCACCGGCGGTGCGGGCCACCCACCTCGGCCCGAGGCCGAGAAGGTCTCCCAGGTCGACCTCCCCGTCATCCGTACCTCGCCGGAAGTCACCCGAGACGACGAGCACGTCGACGTGGGCCAGGAGCCTCTCCAGCCCCGGCTTCCACGACCCCCCGTCGGCGAGCACGGGGATGCCCCGGTCGCGAGCCGCCGCCGCCACCGCCATCGCGACCGGGAGGTGGTGCCCGTCCACGAGGACCGCCGTGACGCCGTCGAGGGCCTCGTCGAGGCGTTCGGGTCCGAGGACGGCGGTCGGCGTCGAGCCGGCGGAGTTCCGTGACGCAACGGCGCGCTCGCCCGTGGACACCGTGACGAGGACCGTCGACACGGGGAGGACGAACCCTGCGCGTGCGGTGTCGACGAGGACGACGCCGTGGGTCGCGCAGTCGTCCAGCACGACGCGCCCGAGCGCAGACCCACCGACGGCGGTGACGAGGCGAGCCGGCACCCCCAGCAAGGCCGCGGTGACCGCGGCGTTGAGGGCGGGGCCGCCCGCCTCGACGCGGGTGCCCACGGCGACGACCTTCTCGTTGGCGCTCGGGACGTGGTCGACGGTCTGGATGACGTCGACGGTCGCCAGGCCGCAGGCCAGGACGACGGGCCCCGTCACGACGTGACGACGGCGTCGCGCTCGGCGCGGTTGACTGCCGACATGATCGCCCGAAGCGACGCCTTGACGATCGACTCGTGGAGGCCGACGCCCCACAGGACGCGCTCGCCGACGGCGCACTCGACGTAGGCGGCCGCGCGAGCGTCCCCTCCGGCGGACAGCGCGTGCTCCTGGTAGTCGAGCACGCGGACATCCACGCCCAGCGGCTCGAGGGCGGCGAGGAAGGCCGCGATCGGCCCGTTGCCGGTCCCGACGATCTCCACCTCCTTGCCGTGGTCGGTGATGACGGCCTCGATGTGGTCCATCCCGTCGTCCGACCCGACGAGGGTGGTGCGGACCGGAGCGAAGCGTCCCCACCGCTCGGCGGGCTCGTCGGCGTGGAGGTACTCGTCGGCGAACATTCGCCAGATCTCGGCCGCCGCCAGCTCACCGCCCTCGGAGTCGGTGCGGCGCTGCACCACGTGGCTGAACTCGACCTGGAGCCGGCGCGGGAGGTCGAGCCCGTGCTCCGCCTTGAGCAGGTAGGAGACCCCTCCCTTGCCGGACTGGCTGTTGACGCGGACGACCGCCTCGTAGGACCGACCGATGTCGTGAGGATCGATCGGCAGGTAGGGAACACCCCAGTCGATGTGGTCGATGTCGGTGCCCGCAGCCGTCGTTCGGCGGTGCATGTCCTCCAGGCCCTTCTTGATGGCGTCCTGGTGGGAGCCCGAGAAGGCGGTGTAGACGAGGTCGCCACCCCAGGGGTGGCGCTCGTGCACCGGTAGCTGCGTGCAGTACTCGACGGTGCGCCGGACCTCAGCCATGTCGGAGAAGTCGATCTGGGGGTCGATGCCCTGGGAGAAGAGGTTCATGCCCAAGGTGACGAGGCAGACGTTGCCGGTGCGCTCGCCGTTGCCGAAGAGGCAGCCCTCGATGCGGTCGGCACCGGCGAGGTAGCCGAGCTCGGCCGCCGCGACCCCCTCCCCCCGGTCGTTGTGGGGGTGGAGCGAGACGACCACCGACTCGCGGCGGTCCAGGTGGCGCACCATCCACTCGATGGAGTCGGCGTACACGTTGGGCGTCGCCATCTCGACCGTTGCGGGGAGGTTGACGATCATCTTGTGGTCCGGCGTCGGGTCGATGACCGCGATGACCTCGTTGCAGATGCGCACGGCGAACTCGAGCTCGGTCCCGGTGTACGACTCCGGCGAGTACTCGTAGTAGACGTCCGTCTCGGGAACCGTCTCCTCCAGCTTCCGGCACAGCCGAGCACCCTGGAGGGCGATGTCGATGATCCCCTCCTCGCTCATGCCGAACACCACGCGACGCTGGAGGATCGAGGTGGAGTTGTAGAAGTGGACGATCGCCTGCTTGCTGCCCCGGATGGCGTCGAAGGTCCGTTCGATGAGGTGGTCACGACACTGCGTGAGCACCTGGATCGTCACGTCGTCGGGCACGTGCCCGCCGTCGATGAGCTCGCGGCAGAAGTCGAAGTCGGTCTGGCTAGCACTCGGGAAGCCGACCTCGATCTCCTTGTACCCCATGCGGACGAGGAGCTTGAACATCCGCAGCTTGCGCTCGGCATCCATCGGGTCGATGAGCGCCTGGTTCCCGTCCCGCAGGTCGACCGCACACCAGCGCGGTGCCTTGGTCATCACCTGGTCGGGCCAGGTGCGGTCCGGGAGGTGGACATCGAGCTGGTCCTGGAACGGCACGTACTTCTGGGTCGGCATCCCTGAGGGTTGCTGTGGGTGGATCATCCGCGCTTCACGCCTTCGTCTCGGTTCGGGTGCTCAGCCGTGGCACAGCGAACTCCGCGACGAGGGGCGGCCGATTCAGGCCCCGCCGCGGCAGCGAAGGAGGAGGCGTCCAGAACGCACGGCCCCACCCCGCCGCGGCAGCGAAGGAGGAGGCGTCCAGAACGCACGGCCCCACCATGCCACGCACGCGGCATCCGGCCAACCCCTGTCCGCACGACGGCCAGGAGGGGATTCCCGGACCCTCACCCCGCGTCGTGGCAGAGCACCGCGACCGTCACGAGGCGCCGGACCTCGAAGCCGAGCCGCCGGTAGAGCCGGTGCGCGCGGTCGTTGCCCGCGCGGACGTGGAGCATCGCTCGGTCGCCACGCGCCTCGATCTGCCGGGCGGACGCGAGCGTGACCACGGCTCCGAGGCCCTCACCCCGAACCGCATGGTCGACGCAGACGGTCGAGATCTCGCCCCAGCCGTCGACACGCATCCGCTCCCCCGCCATGGCGACCAGTCGGCCTGCGCGCCGGACGCCGGCGTGACGACCGGTCAGGTGGCTCTGTGGACCGAACGGTCCGGGCTCGGTCCGCGCGGCCAGGTCCACCATCTCCGGCACGTCGTCGACTCCGAGCTCGACGATGTCACCGTTC
>JAQSWG010000055.1 GCA_029266735.1 Ornithinibacter sp. | reverse complement strand
CGGGTGAGCCTCGCGAGCGACTCGGCCACGACCTTGAGGGCCTCGGTGTCGTCAGAGCGGGAGTCGTCCTGTCGTGTGGTGTCCACTCCACGCCCCCTTCCGCGTTCCGTCGGGCACGGCCGGTTCATCCGCCGCAGGCGTCCGGACGGACGCACAGACCAAACCTAGACTGCACAGCGTGTCCCCACGGCTTGGACTGCGCAGCCGCATTCTCGCTCTCACGTTGCCGGTCGTCGTCCTCGTGAGCGCCGCCCTCGCGGCCGTCCTGTACCTGTCGCTCGGACAGGTCCTCGAGTCGTCGGCCCGAGACATCGCCAGCGCAGAGGCGCAGGAGCTCCGTGCCGACCTGCGCCTCCACACCATCGAGGACCTCGCCGTCACGCACGACGTGCGCGTGGGCACGCGGGTCTCGCAGGTCGTCGACGACGCCGGCCAGGTGGTGGTGAACATCGGGAGTGCGGTGGCCCGGCCGATGGTGGACCCGGTGATCGCGCCGGGCGGGCTGCGGGTCGACGTCGTCGACGAGGTGCCTGGTCTCGGGAGCGGTGGGTATGCCGTCGCGGTGGCCGACGGTCCGGGGGTCGACGGCCGGAGGTACAGCGCGCTCGTGGCGGTGCCCACCCAGGTGGAGACGACCGCGTTCACCCGCTCGCTCGAGCTCGCGCTCACCGGGGCTGTCGGGCTCATCGCCCTGCTCGCCGCCGTGACGACGTTCGCCGTCGGGCAGGCACTGCGGCCGGTGGAGCGGATGCGCGACCAGGTCGAGGACATCGCGGCATCTCGGCCGGCGCCGACGCTGGAGGTGCCGGCGGGGCGTGACGAGCTCGCGAAGCTGGCCGAGACGATGAACCACGTGCTCGAGCGGCTGCGTCGAGCAGACTCCTCCCGCCGGGCGTTCGTCGCCGACGCCGGCCACGAGCTCCGCAGCCCCCTCTCCACCATCCGAGTACTGCTCGACCGGCTGGCCGAGGACCGGTCGGCGAAGGAGCGTCGAGTCATCGCCGAGCGGGCCTCGGCCGAGGTCGACCGGCTCTCGATCCTCGTCGAGGACCTGCTCGAGCTGGCCTCGGCGGACGAGCGCGCACTGCGGCTGAACCTCGTCGACGTCGACCTCGACGACGTCGTCCTCGCTGAAGCCGCCTCGGTGCACGCGCGGGGGATGCCGGTCTCGGTCACCGTGGAGCCGACCCGCGTCCTCGGCGACGCGCACCGTCTGGGGCGGGTGGTGCGAAACCTTCTCGACAACGCCGAGCGCCATCGCCAGAGCGCGGTCCGCGTCATCCTGCGGCATGACGGCGCCGAGGCGGTCCTCGTGGTCGACAACGACGGTCCTCCGGTTGCCCCCGAGGAGCGCGAGCGCATCTTCGGCCGCTTCGTCCGGCTGGACGACTCCAGGACGCGCGACACCGGCGGCACCGGGCTGGGGCTCGCCATCGTCGCTGAGATCGTCCGGGCCCACAGGGGCACCATCGTCGCGCAGGAGAGCCCCGACGGGTGGTGCCGATTCTGCGTCAGGCTCCCCCTGGATCGACGACAGGGTTGAGGCGGTAGCCCATCCCCCGCACCGTCTCCAGCGACTTCGTCGCGAAGGGCGCGTCGATCTTGCGGCGGAGGTAGCCGATGTACACCTCCACGACGTTGTCCGCGCCGGGATAGGACGAGTCCCAGACGTTCTCGAGGATCTCGCTCTTGCTCTGCACCTGACCCGCCTTGCGCATCAGATGGTGGAGCAGGGCGTACTCGCGTGCGGTGAGCTGGATCTCGCGGCCGTCACGCGTCACCCGCCGGGTGGTGGGATCGAGTGTCAGACAGCCGACGGTGAGTGACACCGGGCGCTCGGGGGCGCCGCGCCGAGCCAACGCCTGGAGCCGGGCCAGCAGGACCGGGGTGCTGAACGGCTTGGTGACGTAGTCGTCGGCGCCGAGCTCGAACGCGTCGGTCTGGTCGTACTCACCGTCCTTGGCGGAGAGCATGAGGACGGGGGACCACACCTTGCGGGACCGCATGTGCTTGAGCACGTCGTAGCCGTTCATCCCCGGCAGCATGATGTCGAGGACGACGACGTCGTAGGGAGCCTGCACCGCCATCCGCAGCGCCTCGCGACCATCCGACGCGAGGTCGACGACCCAACCCTCCTCGCGCAAGGCATCGCCGAGCGCAGCCGCAAGCGGGCGTTCGTCCTCGACGAGCAAGAGTCTCATCGACGTCAGCTCTCCGTCCTCGGCAGGTTCTCAGTGCGCGACCGTACTGAACCATTCTGTATTACTGGTGCGTAGCCTCACCGCATCCTCGCGGGTTTGCGGGGGCGATCGGCCCCCTCTGCCGCCGACCCCGGTCAGTGGTTGCGCAGGGCCTTGACGAGCTCG
The DNA here is from genome assembly GCA_029266735.1 of Ornithinibacter sp. Classification (GTDB taxonomy): domain Bacteria; phylum Actinomycetota; class Actinomycetes; order Actinomycetales; family Dermatophilaceae; genus Fodinibacter. The sequence continues at coordinate 12,855 of JAQSWG010000055.1, read as the reverse complement.
GCCTTGCTCATCGTCGAACGGCCGGCGATCCCGATCTCCCGGGCCCGCCGCTGCAGGTCGGCCTTCGTCCAGTCGTCGTAGTCGCCGGACCGGCCACCCTTGCGGCCGACGGCCGACCGGGAGGTGTTGGCGGCGGCGTTGGCGATCCGGGCGGCCTTCTCCTTGCTGGCCTCCTCCTCGCGGAGCGCCTCGTAGAGGTTCGGGTCCTTGACCGAGGGGCCGGGACTCTTGCGCGCAGGCATGACCACTCCTTTCGTCGGACGCCTTCCTGTGTACCCGACCCACGGCCCCAGATGCAGGAAGCGGTCCAATATCCCCACGGCCAGCGCGAACACGCTGCACAGCCGTCGAAGATCGACGGATTCCGTACTCACGCGCCTCTCCAGGCGCGGATATGATCGCGTCATGATCGAGCAGAAGCGGATCCTGGCGACCGCCGTCCCCGGCCCGGCCTCCCAGGCGCTCCAGAAGCGCAAGACGGCGGCGGTGTCGGCCGGGGTGAGCACCGGGCTACCGGTCTACGTCGTGGAGGCGGCCGGCGGCATCCTGCGTGATGCCGACGGCAACCAGCTCATCGACTTCGGCTCCGGCATCGCCGTGACCACCGTCGGCAACGGGAACCAGCGGGTCATCGACGCCGTCACGGCGCAGATCACCGCGTTCACGCACACCTGCTTCATGGTCAACCCCTACGAGACGTACGTCGAGGTCTGCGAGAAGCTCAACGAGCTGACGCCCGGCAACCACGAGAAGCGGTCCGCGCTGTTCAACTCGGGCGCCGAGGCGGTCGAGAACGCCGTCAAGGTCGCGCGGCACTCCACGGGCCGGCCTGCCGTCGTCGCCTTCGACCACGGCTACCACGGTCGCACGAACCTCACGATGGGCCTCACCGCCAAGAACATGCCCTACAAGCACCGCTTCGGCCCGTTCGCCGGCGAGCTCTACCGGGTTCCGATGGCCTACCCCTACCGGTGGCCGGGTGGCCCGGAGGCGTGCGCCGAGCAGGCGCTGCGCACCGTGACCGACCAGATCCGGGTCCAGGTCGGCGAGGACAACTGTGCGGCCGTGATCATCGAGCCGATCCAGGGTGAGGGCGGCTTCATCGTGCCGCCGAAGGGCTTCCTTCCCGGCCTCGCCGACTGGTGCCGGGAGCACGGCATCCTCCTCATCGCGGACGAGATCCAGTCCGGCTTCTGCCGCACCGGGGACTGGTTCGCGTGCGACGACGAAGGTGTCGTCCCGGACCTCCTCACCGCGGCGAAGGGCATTGCCGGCGGTATGCCGCTCGCCGCCGTCACCGGCCGCGCGGACCTCATGGACGCCGTGCATCCGGGTGGGCTGGGCGGCACCTACGGCGGCAACCCCGTCGCCTGCGCCGCTGCCCTCGCGTCGATCGCCTCGATGGAGGAGGACGACCTCGCAGGCCGGGCTCGGCAGATCGGCGACGTGCTCACCGACCGTCTGGGCCGGCTCGCCGAGAAGTACGACGAGGTCGGTGAGGTGCGTGGCCGCGGGGCGATGATGGCGATGGAGCTCGTGGCGGACCCCGAGTCGAAGGAGCCGAACGCGGCGCTCACGGCAGCGGTCAACAAGGGTTGCCACGAGCGGGGCCTCGTCACCCTGACGTGCGGCAGCTACGGCAACGTCTTCCGGTTCCTGCCGCCGCTCTCGATCTCCGACGAGCTGCTCCACGAGGGCCTCGACGTCCTCGAGGAGTCCTTCACCGCCGCCCTCGGGTGACGGTGGCGACCGGGGTTCCGGCGGCGTTCGACCTCGCCGGCCGGACGGCCGTCGTCACCGGCGCCGGATCACCGACCGGCATCGGCATGGCGTGCGGCCGGCTCCTTGCCGAGCTGGGCGCCCGCGTCGTCGTGACGGCGACGACCGAGCGCGTGACGGACCGCGTCGCGGAGCTGCGCGCGGCGGGGCACGAGTCCGTGGGCGTCGTTGCCGACCTCACCACCGAGCACGGCGCCGATCGTGTCGTGGCCCAGGCGCTGGACTTCGGGGGCGCACTCGACGTCCTCGTCAACAACGCCGGCATGGTGTCCGTCGCGGGAGGCGGGGACTACCTGGAGGGGGACCTCCTCGGCACCCCGCCCGAGCGATGGGCGGGCTCGCTCGCGCGCAACCTCGACACGGCATACCTCATGACCCGTGCGGCACTGCCGCACCTGCGCGAGAGCGGTCGGGGCCGTGTCGTCATGGTGACGTCGGTGACCGGCGCGGTGGCGGCGATGCGTGGCGAGCTCGGGTATGCCGCGGCGAAGGCGGGTCTCGTCGGTCTCACTCGGGCCATCGCGGTCGACGAGGCCGGCTACGGCGTGACGGCGAACGCGGTGGCTCCCGGGTGGATCGCGACCGGCTCACAGACGCCGGCCGAGGCACGGGAGGGGCTCGTCACGCCGGTCGGCCGGTCGGGGACACCGGAGGAGGTCGCGGGCGCCGTGGCCTTCCTCGTGAGCCCGGCAGCGGCCTACGTGACAGGGCAGGTGCTCGTCGTCGACGGCGGCAGCACCGTGGCCGAGGAGCGGGTGACCGCCCGCTCCTAGACTCGGGCGGTGACCCGTCCCGTGCTCCGCCAGGTGCACAACATCGGGCGGCGACGGGCGTGGGTCATCTGGCTGGTGGGGCTGTCCGTCTACGTGCTCGCGGTCTTCTACCGCACCTCGCTCGGGGTGGCGGGGCTCCTGGCGGCAGACCGCTTCGACATCAGCGCGGCCCAGCTCGCGACCTTCACCGTGGTGCAGCTCGCGGTGTACGCCGCCATGCAGATCCCGGTCGGGGTGCTCATCGACCGGTACGGCTCCAAGCGGCTCATGCTCACCGGCCTCGTCCTCATGACGACCGCCCAGTTCTGGTTCGCGTTCGCGGGCTCGTTCGAGGTGGGGATCGCGGCCCGGATCATGCTCGGTGCCGGCGACGCGATGATCTTCACCTCCCTGCTGCGCGTCGTGGCCGTGTGGTTCCGGGTGAAGCAGGCGCCGTTCGTCACCCAGCTGACCGGCATGGTGGGCCAGCTGGGGGCGATCGCCGCCGCCACGCCGCTCGCCGCGGCCCTCGCCGCGTGGGGGTGGACGCGGTCCTTCGCGACCGCTGCCGGCATCGGTGTGGTGCTCGCCGGGTTCCTGCTGCTCCTCGTGAAGGACTCGCCGTACCGCGGGCAGGCGGTGGAGCGGATCAAGATGCGCGCGCTCACGAGGACGCTCGGTGAGGTCTGGGGAAACCCGGGGACCCAGCTGGGGCTGTGGGTGCACTTCACGTCCCAGTTCGGTGCGACGGTCTTCACGATGCTGTGGGGCTTCCCCTTCCTCGTCCTCGGAGAGGGCCTGGAGCCCCAGCTCGCCTCCTGGCTGCTCGTCGTCATGACGCTCACGGCCATGGCGGCGGGGCCGCTCGTCGCGGCCTTCACGGCCCGCGTGCCGTACCGGCGGTCGCAGCTCGTGCTCGGGATCGTCCTGACCATGATGACGGTCTGGGCGGTCGTCCTCTCGTGGCCCGGGCGAGCGCCGCTGTGGCTCCTCGTGCTCCTCGTCATCGTCACGGCGATGGGTGGCCCGGGCTCGATGGTGAGCTTCGACCTCGCCCGCACCTTCCACCCCTCCTCACGGCTGGGGCGTGCGACCGGCGTGGTGAACATCGGCGGCTTCACGGCATCCCTCGTCACCATCGCGCTCATCGGGGTCGTCCTCGACCAGCTGGCGCCTGGCGGGCAGGAGGACTACACCCTCGACGACTTCCGGATCGCGATGTCGGTGCAGTTCCTCTTCTGGGGGATCGGGATCGTCCAGCTGGTGCGCTATCGACGCAAGAGCCTGCGGCACATCGAGGACGCGCATCCGGCGGCGCTCGATGCGTTGCGGTCCGGCCAGACCCTCCTGCCGGGGATCTCACGCGACGTGGATCCCTGATCCCTGGGGGTCGCTTGCGTGGACGTTTCACCGCACGTTCCGGCTCAGGCAGCGTGTCGGTCACCCGGCTGGGAGTACACGGCGCCTATAACGGTGGTGACCGGGCCAGGTATGAGATGGCCCGGTCCCTGCATGTGAAGGGCCTACGTGGGCCTGGCGCGGTGCGCCGACGGGCTCGCGCTCAGCCGACGACGTAGCCGGCGCTTGGCTCGTCGCAGTATGCGAACGGACCGCCGGCTCTCGCGTGGTACTGGAACAGGCCGCCGGCCACCCGCAGGATGAGCAGCTCTCCGTCCACGGTCGCCTGCGTGTACGACATCCCCGGCTCCGGGCAGCCGAGCGAGCCGTCACTCCACGTCACCGGGCTCCACGCCGCCACGAGCACCTGCACCGGGTCGACGCCCTCCCGGGTCGCGGTGTCGGCGATGGCCGCCGCGACCCGGGGCTGTTCCCGCAGCCCCGCCGGCACCGAGGCGCCCGGCGCGGTGCTCTCGGCCGGAGGAGGAAGCGTGGGCGACGCCGAACCGGTCGGTGTCGGTGTCGGCGTCGTACCGCCGGGCGTCGTGGGAGCAGGGCTTGCCGGCGTCGAGGCGTTCGGGTTGTCATCGCTGAACGTGGCCCCGCACCCGGCAGTGAGCGCCACGGTGGCGAGCACCACGAGCAGTCGGAGATGGGTGCGCATGAGTGCTCCTGCTCGTCGGGTCACGTGGACGTCAGTATGCCGACCAGCGGGGCTGTGTGCGTGCCGCGGCGGCCACAGGGCGGCGGATGCTCCGCAAAGGCGTCGTCCACCCATGACCGGTGTGGCCGAGTGGCCCGCTCAGCGCAGGACGTGGCGGCTGATGACGAGCCGCTGGATCTGGTTCGTGCCCTCGAAGATCTGGGTCACCTTGGCCTCGCGCATGTACCGCTCCGCGGGGAAGTCCTCGGTGTAGCCGGCGCCGCCGAGCACCTGGACGGCATCCGTGGTGACCCTCATCGCGGCATCCGTCGCGGTGAGCTTCGCGACGGCGGCCTCCTTGCTGTAGGCGCGGCCGGCGTCCTTCAGGCGCGCGGCGTGCAGGTACGTCGCCCGGGCGCTCGTGACGGCTGCTTCCATGTCGGCGATGAGGAAGGCGAGGCCCTGGTTCGCCGCGATGGGGCGGCCGAACTGCTGCCGCTCCTGTGCGTACCCGGCCGCCAGGTCGAGCGCCGACTGTGCCAGACCGGTCGCAGCGGCGGCGATCCCGAGGCGGCCGGCATCCAGTGCCGCCAGGGCGATCGCCATGCCCTGGCCCTCGGCCCCGATGCGTCGGGAGGCGTCGACGGGGACGTCGTCGTACATCACCTCCCGCACGGTGTCGCAGTGCAGCCCCATCTTGCGCTCGGGGGTGCCGAACGTGATGCCCGGCGCGTCGGCGGGCACGACGAAGCAGGAGAGGCCGCGCCCCTCCTCGTCCGAGGTGCGGGCGAACGTCGTGTAGTAGTCCGCGTGGCCGGCGTGGCTGATCCAGGCCTTCCGGCCCCGCAGCCGGTATGCCGTCGGCTCGCCGCCGCTGCCCTCGGCGACGGCCCGGGTGGTCATCGAGCCGATGTCCGACCCGGCGAGCGGCTCGGAGAGGCAGTAGGCCCCGAGCTGGTCACCGGACAGCATCTCGGGCAGGAGCGCCTGCTGCTGCTCGGGTGTCCCGAAGGTCGTCACGGGATGGGCGGTGAGGGAGTGCACGGAGACGCCGACCGCCACGCTCATCCACGCCGACGCGATCTCCTCGACGACCTGGAGGTAGACCTCGTACGGCTGGCCGTAGCCGCCGAACTCCTCCGGTTGTGGGAGCGAGAGCAGCCCGGCCTTGCCGAGGGTGCGGAAGACCTCGGTCGGGAACGACTCGTCGCGTGCTGCGGCGCGCTCGGCCTCGTCGACCCTGGGCCGGAGCTCCTTGTCGCAGATCTCGCGGGTCAGGTCGATGAGGTCCTGGCCCTCCTCGGTCGGCATCAGCCTCGTCGCTGCCATGGAGCCGAGGGTACCGAGATGCTTGGACGTCCAACCAATCCGGCGGCCGCCCGGCCGATCGAGGTGAGGTCAGGCGGGGTAGGCGGTGACCTCGCTCGCCTTGACGGCGGCCCAGACAGTGGTGCCGGGGTGCAGCCGCAGAGCGGTGACCGACGCGGCGGTGACCTCCGCGACGACCGGGTGGCCGGCCCCGTCGACCAGCCGGACGCGAGCGAGCCGGCCGAGCAGCTCGACGGCAGCCACCGTGAGCGGCCAGGTGTTGCGCGGCGAGCCCTCGGGCCGCTCGGGGAAGAGCGAGACGGCCGACGGGGCGAACGCCACCCAGGTCGCGCCGACGTGGGCGAAGCCCGGGGTGACCACCGGCCCGAGAGCGGTGAGCACGGTGTCGACGGCGGTGGCGTTCCCGGCATACAGGTTGAGCCCGACCACCTGGGCGACGTACCGACTGCGCGGACGGTCCACGACCTCGGAGGGTGTTCCCTCCTGGACGACCCTTCCCGACTCGAGGAACACGAGCCGGTCCGCGAGGGTCAGGGCGTCGAGCGGGTCGTGCGTGACAAGGACCGTCACCCCGTCGTATGCCGCGAGGCGGTGGGCGAGGGTGGCGCGCACGTCCGTGCGGGTGGCCGGGTCGAGCGCCGCGAGGGGTTCGTCGAGGAGGAGCAGATGAGGGTCGGTCGCCAGCGCCCTCGCCAACGCCACCCGCTGCGCCTGACCGTGGGACAGCCCGCCGGGGCGTCGGTCGGCGAGGTCGGCGATGCCGAGGGCGGCGAGCTCCGTCGTGACCCGCTCCGCGACGGCCGTGCCCGGCATACCCCTGGCGCGCGGCCCGAACCCGACGTTGCCCGCTGCCGTGAGGTGGGGGAAGAGGAGGTGGTCGGCGAGGAGGAGCCCGGTGCGGCGGGATGCCGGGTCGAGGGCGTGCTGTGGGCCGGCCCAGGTCCTGCCGCCCACATGCACGTGGCCCTCCTCCAACGGCAGCAGGCCGGCGAGCGCGTGGAGGACGGTGGTCTTGCCGGAGCCGTTCGGACCGAGGACCGCGAGCACCTCACCGGGCGCGGCTCGCACGGTGACGTCGACACCGAACGTGCCGCGGGTGGCGACGACGTGCGCGTCGAGGCCTTCCCGTCCTCCAGAAGTCCCTGCCATCAGCGGACCCACCGCCCGCGGAGCGCCCCGAGCACCACCACGGACACCGTGAGCATGACGACACTGAGCGCGATCGCGGCCTCCGGGTCCTGCTCCAAGGCGGTGTAGACGGCCAGCGGTGCCGTCTGCGTCGTGCCCACGAAGTTGCCGGCGAAGGTGATCGTCGCTCCGAACTCGCCGAGGGCCCGGGCCCAGGCCAGAGCGGCGCCGGCGGCGATCCCCGGGGTGGCGAGCGGCACGGCGACCCGGGCGAAGGTGTGCCATGGCGAGGCGCCGAGTGTCGCGGCGAGCGCGTCGTACCGGCGGTCGACCTGGCGCATGGCGCCCTCCACCGCGACGACGTAGAACGGCATCGCGACGAACACCTCGGCGAGGACGACCGCCACCGGGGTGAACGGGATGGTGACGCCGAGGATCTCGTCGAGGGGAGCGCCGACCACCCCGTTGCGGCCGTAGGCGAGGAGGAGTGCGACACCACCGACGACCGGAGGGAGGACGAGCGGGACCGTGAGCACCGCACGCAGCCACGTCGCCGCCCGACCGGTCGCCCGGGCCAGCAGCCAGGCGAGGGGCGTTCCCACGAGGAGGGAGATGAGCACCGTGGTCGTGGTCGTCACCAGCGACAACCGGACGGCGGGCCACACGGTCGGTGCGGCGAGGTGCTGGGGTAGCGCCGCCCAGTCGGCGCGCAGGAGGAGGGCAGTCAGGGGGACCACGACCAGGGCCACCCCGACCGCGGCGGGGACGATGAGCGAGGTGCGGCTGCGGAGCGGGCTGGCCACGCCCGCGGACGCTGGCCGGCTGTCGATGCTCACGGTGCGAGGAAGCCGGCGTCGACGAGCACCGCCTCACCGGCGGGGCTCGACACCAGGGCCGCGAACGCCGCCGGGTGGACGTCGTCGGTGAGCCGGACGAGGGGGTAGTCGAGCGTCGTGTTCAGGGCGGCGGGGATCGGGACTCCGCGCACCCGGCCCTTTGCCGTGACCACGTCGGAGTGGTAGACGATCGCCGCGTCCGCCTCGCCGAGAGCGATCTTCGCAAGGGTCGACCTGACGTCGACCTCCCGCGAGACGACGTTCGGGGTCACTCCGGCCCGGCCGAGCACCTCGTCGGCGGCCGACCCACACGGTGCCGTCTCGACGCAGAGCACGACGGCGACGTCGGGTCGGGCCAGGTCGGCCAGACCAGAGACGCCGGCCGCGTCGTCGGGTGGGGTCGCGACCTCGAGGACGTTCCGGGCGACGATGGTGCGCCGAGCCGGGTCCTGGGCCTCCTCGGGAAGCTGCGCGAGGACCGTCGTGCCGGCGAGCGCCACCAGGTCGGCGGGGGCTCCCTGGGCGACCTGCTGGGCGAGCTTCGAGCTCGAGCCGAAGCTCACGCGGACCCGGACGCCCGGGTGCTCCGACTCGAACCGGCCCGCGAGGTCGCTGAACGCCTCGGAGAGCGAGGCGGCGGCCAGGACGGTCACGGTGGAGCCCCCAGCCGCGCTCGTGCCCCCGCCCGTGCCGCCCGCACTGCTCGTCGAGCACCCGACGGCGAGGGAGGCCACGAGCACGGCGACGACCAAGGCCCGCAGCCGGCGTGCGCGGGGCTCCCGGGAGCCGGCGTCCGTCGCGCGCCACACGTCCGGCGTCCCGGATGGACCTGGCGCGGCATCCGCCGACGTCATGAAGGCACGCCCACGACGACGTTGGTCGACTTGATGGACGCGACGGCGACCGAGCCGACCTCGAGCCGGAGGTCCTCGACCGCCTCGCGGGACATGAGCGAGACGACGCGGAACGGGCCGCACTGGAGCTCGACCTGGGCCATGACGGTGTCCTTGACGATCCGGGTGACGATGCCGCGCATCCGGTTGCGGGCGGACTCGTCGGCGACGGCGCCCACGGGGGCCGGGCGCGCGATCTCCCGCGCGACGGCGGCGAGGTCCTCACCCTGTACGACGAGGCGGCCAGCGGGGTCCCGTCGGCTGGGGAGCCGCCCGGCGTCCACCATCCGTCGCACCGTGTCGTCGGAGACGCCGAGGACAGAGGCCGCCTCAGAAATCCGCATCTGCGCCATGGTGGGTAGGATACCGCCGCAGGTGCGGGCCGTTCTACGACTCAGGCGTCGGGCAGTGCCTGGTGCTCGGGCTCGCCGCCGGGATCACGGAAGTGCACGAGCTCCGGACGCTTGGCGACGACGCGGTCGCCCGAGGACCGGCCGCGCAGCCGGCGTTGGACCCAGGGAGCCGCGTGAGTGCGGGCCCACTCGGCGTGCCGCACCAGCTCGTCCCGCCGGGCAGCCGGCTCGGCGGCGGGCAGGGGAGTCGTCCAGTCGGCGAGGTCGGTGTTGTGCCCGAGGGCCGTCAGGGCGGCGAGCGCCACCCGCCGGTGCCCCTCGGGCGTGAGGTGGATGCGGTCGTCCGACCACATCCGCCAGTCGCGCAGTGCCGGCATGCCCCAGAGGTTGAGGACGTGACAGCCGTGCCTCTGCGCGATCGTGAAGATGTTCGCGGAGTGCACGGCGTGCCGGCCCCGCAGGGCCTTGAACAGCCCCGCCTCGCGGGTGTCCGTCGGGGTCGCGAGCAGCACGTCCGACCCGGAGTGCCGGATCCGCCCGACGGCCTCCTCGAGCCGGGTGGCCAGGGCGTCGAGGTCGACATTCGGGCGCAGCAGGTCGTTACCACCGCCGACCATGGACACGAGGTCCGGCGACATCGTCAGGGCGGCGTCGAGCTGCGGACCCACGACGTCGGAGAGCTTGCGTCCGCGCACCGCGAGGTTCGCGTAGCCGAAGGGCAGGTGCTCCGCCTCGGCGATGGAGTCGAGGTGGTGGGCGAGCCGGTCCGCCCAGCCGACGTAGACGTCGGGGCGCGACGGGTCCACGTCGCACATGCCCTCGGTGAAGGAGTCACCGATGGCGACGTACCGGGTCCACACCCGCCGCGACGGGGCGACGGGGGTCACGGCAGGCTCCAGTCCACGGGCCCGGCGCCTTGACGCGCGAGCAGGTCGTTGGCGCGGCTGAACGGCCGGGACCCGAAGAAGCCGGCGTGCGCGGACAGCGGGCTCGGGTGAGGGGACTCGATGCACGCGATGCCCGGCAGACGGGGGACCAGCCCACGGGCGTCCCGCCCCCAGAGGATCGCGACGAGCGGACCCCCGCGCCGGACGAGGGCGTCGATGGCCAGCGCGGTGACCTCCTCCCAGCCCTTGCCCCGATGGCTCCCCGGTGCGCCCGGTCCCACAGTGAGGACGCGGTTGAGGAGGAGAACCCCCTGGTCCGCCCACGGCGTGAGGTCACCGGTGCTCGGCGTGGGCGCCCCCAGGTCCGTCTGCAGCTCCTGGAAGATGTTGGCGAGGCTCTTCGGTACCGGCTTCACGTGCGGAGCCACCGAGAACGCCAGGCCGACGGCGTGGCCCGGCGTCGGGTAGGGGTCCTGGCCGACGACGAGCACGCGCACGGCATCCAGGGGGCGCTCGAACGCGCGGAGCACGTTCGCTCCCCCCGGGAGGTAGCCGCGGCCGGTCGCCACCTCGCCCCGGAGGAAGTCCCCGAGGCGGGCCACCGCCGGCTCCACCGGCGCGAGCGCCTCGGCCCACGACGGGTGCACCAGCTCCCGCAGGGGCTTCGCCGGGAGTGTCGTGCTCATCGCGTCCACCGTAACCCGAGGCGCCACCGCGCACCCGCTGACTCCTTCGGGTGCTCACAGCGCGCGTCGGGCGACGGCACCCTGCTGGCTCCACCGTCGCGGGCGGGCAGACTGGCCGCGTGACGTCCTCACCCACCGATGACGAGCGCTCCGACGCCGCCGCCGACTCGAGGGCGCAGCCTCGCTGGGAGACGGTCATCTTCGACCTCGACGGCACTCTCGCGGACACCATCCCCCTCATCGTGGCGTCCTACCAGCATGCGTTCCGCACCGTCCTGGCTGAGGAGGTGGAGGAGGCGAGGGCCCGCGCCTGGATCGGGCGGCCGCTCCTCCCGGCGCTCCTCGAGGAGCGCCCTCAGCACGGCCACGAGCTCGACCGGGTCTACCGGGAGTGGAACCTCGCCAACACCTCCCGGCTCATTCGCCGGTATGCCGGTGTGCCGGAGCTGCTCTCCGCCCTCCACGCAGCCGGTGTCCGGTGCGCGGTGGCGACGTCGAAGCGGCGGGAGACCGCCCGGCTGGCGCTGGATGCCGTCGGCCTCGCCGAGCTCGTGGACGTCGTCGCCGCGCTGGAGGACACGACGCGCCACAAGCCGTCCCCGGACCCCCTGCTGCACGCTGCCGCGGTGCTCGGCGTCGAGCCGGCGACCTGCGTCTACGTCGGCGACGCCACCGTCGACATGGTCGCCGCCCGGGCCGCCGGGATGGGGGCGGTCGCCGTCGCCTGGGGGGCGGGTGAGCGCGAGGCCCTGGCGGCGACGGGTCCGGATGCTCTGGTGGGGACCGCCGGTGACCTCACGGCATACCTGCTCGGTCACCGCGGCACCTAGACTCGCCGCCGTGCACGGGAAGACCTACCAGGAGAACAAGCACACCGAGCTGGCCGCACTGGCGGACGCGGTGGTGAGCTACGCGGAGGAGCGGGTGCGCATCGCGCCGCCGCTCGACCGGCCGATGAGCGAGGCCGAGCTCGAGGACCGGGTGGGCACCACGATCAGCGCCGACGGCTTCGGCGGCCTCGCCACGATGCGGCTCTTCGCCGAGGAGCTCGCGCCGGCGTGCCTGTCGACCGACCACCCGCGGTACCTCTCATTCATCCCGTGCGCGCCGAGTGACGCGGCGGTGATGTTCGACCTCGTCGTGGGGGCGTCCTCCATCTACGGCGGCTCGTGGCTCGAGGGCGCCGGCGCCGTCTACGCCGAGAACCAGGCGTTGCGCTGGATCGCCGACCTCGTCGGTATGCCACAGGGGGCGGGCGGCGTGTTCACCCCGGGTGGCACGATCGGCAACCTCTCTGCCCTGGTTGCGGCGCGCCACACGGCACGTCGACGGGCCAGGGCGGGCCTGCGACCCAACCGGGTCGCCGCAACGGCCGGCGCGCACTCGTCCGTCCAGTCGGCGTGCGACGTCATGGACGCCGAGCTCGTCGGGGTCCAGGTCGACGACCAGTGGCGGCTGACCGGGCCCAACCTTCGCGCGGTCCTCGAGAAGCACGGCCCGGAGTCGTTCTTCGCCGTCGTCGCGACGTGCGGGACGACGAACTTCGGCATCATCGACGACCTCGCGTCGGTGGCGGAGGTGTGCCGGGAGTTCGGGGTCTGGTTCCATGTCGACGGCGCCTACGGCGGGGCGGGGCTGGCGGCACCGTCGGTGCGCGACCTCTACGCCGGCGTCGAGCACTGCGACTCGTTCATCGTCGACCCGCACAAGTGGCTCTTCGCGCCGTTCGACTGCTGTGCGTTGCTCTACCGGGAACCCTCGCTGGCGCGCGCGGCGCACACCCAGAAGGCGGGCTATCTCGACGTGCTCACCGAGGCGCCGGACTGGAACCCCACCGACTACTCGGTGGGGCTGACCCGCCGGGCCCGTGGGCTGCCGTTCTGGTTCTCGCTCGCGGTCAACGGCACCGACGCGTACCGAGCGGCGATCGAGCACACGCTCGACGTGGCCCGCCTCGCCGAGGCCGAGATCGCCCGGCGGCCGTACCTCGAGCTGGTCCACGCGCGGCACCTCTCGGTCGTCGTGTTCCGGCGGCTGGGCTGGTCGCCGGGCGACTACCAGGCGTGGTCGGACCGGATGCTCGCGGAGGAGTTCGCGTTCGTCGTGCCGACCACCCACGACGGCGAGACCCTCGCACGGTTCGCGATCGTCAACCCGGAGACCGGCGAGGA
>JAQSWG010000054.1 GCA_029266735.1 Ornithinibacter sp. | reverse complement strand
CCCTTCGGGTCGTCCGCGAGGCCCTCTCCGCCGCCCGGATAGCCTTGCCGCCGTGAGCGCGATCCCCGGTGTGAGCCAGACGTTCGACCCCTCCGCCTGGGCAGAGGTCCCCGGGTTCGACGACCTCACGGACCTCACCTACCACCGCGCCGTCGGCCTCGGCTGCGTCCGCGTGGCCTTCGACCGTCCGGAGGTGCTCAACGCTTTCCGGCCGCACACCGTCGACGAGCTGCACCGCGTGCTCGACCACGCACGCCGGTCGGGCGACGTGGGCGTCGTGCTCCTGACGGGCAACGGGCCGGGACCGGAGGACACCGGCGGCGCCGGGAAGTGGGCGTTCTGCACGGGGGGAGACCAGCGCATCCGTGGTCGCTCCGGATACCAGTACGCCGCCGGTGAGACGGCCGACACCGTCGACGAGCGCCGCGCTCGGGCCGAGGGTGGGCGCCTGCACATCCTCGAGATCCAACGCCTCATCCGCACGATGCCCAAGGTCGTCGTCGCCGTCGTCGGCGGGTGGGCCGCCGGGGGCGGTCACAGCCTCCACGTGGTCTGCGACCTCACGGTCGCCTCGCGTGAGCACGCGAGGTTCAAGCAGACCGATGCCGACGTCGGCAGCTTCGACGGCGGCTACGGCTCGGCGTACCTCGCGAGGATGGTGGGCCAGAAGTGGGGAAGAGCCCGCAGGCCCAGCGCATGCTCAAGTTCGCGTTCAACCTCGTCGACGACGGCCTCATGGGTCAGCAGGTCTTCGCCGGAGAGGCCACCCGACTCGCGTACATGACCGACGAGGCCGTCGAGGGGCGTGACCAGTTCCTCGAGAAGCGCGACCCCGACTGGTCACCCTTCCCCTGGTACTTCTGACCGGCGCGTCACCGGCTCAGCCCGAGCCGCCGATGTCGACGGCGTACGCCTCGTAGATGAGGTCCGACCCGCGCTGACGGTGGCGGACGAGCCGGTCGAGGAGGCGCGTCGCGGCCTCGCGGTGGCCGGCGAGCTCGTCGGGGTCGTGCATCCCCTCGTCGCGCTCGGCGAGGAGGCGCTCCACCTCGGCGAGCAGCTCGACGTGGTCCTTGAGCTGGAGCTCCACCCCGTGGGTGAGGCGCGGCGCCGAGGCCCGGATGTCGGTGTAGAGAGCGCCCTCGGCCTCGGTGAGCCCGACGTGGTCGCGCAGGTCGTGGGCCAGCTCCGTGAGGGCAGCCCGCACCCGCCGACGCCACGTGACGCCCAACCCCATCGGGAGTGCGAGGGCGGCCTCGAGGGCGGCCATCGCCTCTCCGAGCTCGGCCCGGTGGGCGCGGACCTGGTCGAGGTATGCCGCATACCCTGCGTCCATCGCGCACCTCCCGCCGGTGTGTCCATCGTCGCAGCAGCGGGGGTCGGGCGCGACCCTAGAGTTGGGTCATGCAGGTGGAGCCGCTCGCGGTGCCGGCGGGTCCGGGCGTCGTCCGGCTCCTCCCCCGACTGGCCGAGGCGATCCGGGGCGGGAACCCCGTGCTGCCGGTCGCTGCCTCCGCGCCGCCGGCCCGGCTCCCCGACCACGACCCCGCGGAGCTTCCCGAGGACCTCGCCGTCGTCGTCGGCACCTCGGGGTCGACCGGCACGCCGAAGCGTGCCCTGCTGACCGCTGGGGCCCTGCGGGCGAGCACTCGGGCTACCCATGAGCGGCTCGGGGGACCCGGCCAGTGGCTGTTGAGCCTCCCCGCGCACCACGTCGCGGGCCTGCAGGTGCTCCTGCGCTCCCTCGATGCCGGGACCGAGCCGGTCGTCATGGACCTGACCCACGGCTTCGTTCCGCGGGCCTTCGCCGCGGCCACCGCACGCCTGGACCCGGGGTCCCGCCGCTACACGAGCCTCGTGCCGACCCAGCTCGTCCGCCTCCTCGACGACCCGGTGGCCGGCGAGGCGCTGCGCTGCTACGACGCGGTGCTCGTCGGGGGTGCCGCCACCCCTCCCCGGCTGCTGCGGAGGGCGCAGGCCGCCGGGGTCCGGGTCGTGACGAGCTACGGCATGAGCGAGTCCTCGGGCGGCTGCGTGCACGATGGCCGTCCGCTCGCGTGCACCTTGGTGGCGTTCGACGTGGAGGGGCGGATCCACCTCGGCGGGGCGACGATCGGGCACGGTTACCTCGGTCGCCCCGACCTCACCGCAGCGGCGTTCGGCACCGACGAGGACGGCATCCGGTGGTTCCGCACCGACGACGTGGGACGCACCGACGAGCATGCCCGCCTCCGGGTCGACGGCCGGGTCGACGACATGGTCAACACCGGCGGGCTCAAGGTGGCTCCACGGCTCGTCGAGGAGGCGATCACGGAGCACGTTCCGGGCGTCCGTGAGGTGGTCGTCGTCGGCACGCCGCACGCCGAGTGGGGCGAGGCTGTGAGTGCCCTGGTGGTCCTCGAGCCGGATGCCGTGCGCCGCGGGCTCACGGCCGCGGACCTGCGGGCGCACCTGCGCGGCATCCTCCCCGACCACGCCCTTCCCGTCCGCGCCGCGACGGCCGAGGCGGTCCCCCTCGCGGGACCCGGCAAGCCGGACCGCCGCGCGGTGGTCGCGATGCTCACCGTGGGATGATGGCGCCGTGCTCCGCTACCTCCCCGTCCTGCTCAGCCTGGCGCTGACGGTCTACTGCACGGTGGACGTGATCCAGACGCCCGAGGCCGCGGTGCGCAACCTGCCCAAGCTCGCGTGGCTGGTGGTCGTCCTCCTCTTCGCCGTCGTGGGGCCGGCGGCGTGGCTCATCGCCGGACGCCCCCGCAGCGGCCGTCGGGCGATCAGGCGCCCGCCCCGACCGCAGGGTCCCGACGACGACCCCGAGTTCCTCAGGGGAATCTGACACACCGGATGGCACGCCTCTCGCAGTGGGTCGCCGGCGCACGCCCACGCACCCTTCCGGCGGCCGTCGCACCGGTCGTCCTCGGCACCGCCGCCGCCCACCTGATCGGTGCGGCCGACCTCGCCCTCGCGGTGCTCGCCCTCCTCGTCGCGCTCTCCCTCCAGGTGGGCGTCAACTACGCGAACGACTACTCGGACGGCGTCCGGGGCACCGACGAGGCGAGGGTGGGGCCGGTCCGCCTCGTCGGCCAGCGGCTCGCCGCCCCCACCACGGTGCGGCTCGCGGCCTTCCTCTCCTTCGCCGTCGCCGGCCTCGTGGGGCTGACCCTCGTGGCGATCTCGAGGGCGTGGGTCATGCTGCCGCTGGGGGCCCTGGCCGTGGTCGCCGCCTGGCGCTACACCGGCGGCGAGAACCCCTACGGCTACCGCGGCCTCGGCGAGCTCTACGTGTTCGTCTTCTTCGGCCTCCTGGCCACCCTCGGCACGCTGTACACCCAGGCGGGGGAGCTCACGTGGTTCGCGCTCCTCGGCGCCGTCGGAGTGGGCGCCGTGGCGTCCGCCATCCTCGTGGCCAACAACCTGCGTGACATCCCGACAGACGCCGAGCACGGGAAGCGGACCCTCGCCGTGCGGCTCGGCGACCGCCGGACCCGGCTGCTCTACGTGGGGCTCGTCGCCGTCTCGCTCGTGATGCTGGTCGGCATGGCGTTCTGGGAGCCGTGGGTGCTCCTCGGGCTTCTCGGCGCCCCCCTCGGCGTGCGGGCGGTGCGTACGGTGCTCGGCGGCGCCGGCGGCCGGGACCTCGTCCCCGTGCTCGCCGCCACCGGCCTCTACGAGGTGGCGTATGCCGTGCTCGTCGCGGTGGGCGTGATCATCGGCGTCGCCCGCGCCTGAGCTCCTCGCCCCAGCGGGTGCCGACCGCGCGCACCACCGCGCCCCTGGCACCCCTTCCCCCGGCCGCTCATCCACCCAACGGGTGACAGCGCGCACCACCGCGCCCCTGGCACCCCTACGCGCGCTCCTCCACCCAACGGGTGCCGACCGCGCGCACCACCGCGCCCCTGGCACCCCTTCCCCCGGGCGCTCATCCACCCAACGGGTGACCGCGCGCACCACCGCGCCCCTGGCACCCCTTCCCCCGGGCGCTCATCCACCCAACGGGTGCCGACAGCGCGCACCACCGCGCCCCTGGCACCCGGTCACCTCGCGGGCGGGACGGGATCCGCCAAGCTGTGGACCGCGTCGACGACGGCTTGGGGGTGGGTCAGCGGGACCATGTGGCCGGCGCCCGGAACCACGGTCACGGAGGCAGCCGACGCCTCGGCCAGATCCGCGCACCAGCGCTCGGACGCGATGCGGTCGTACGCCCCCCGGATGATCCGCGTCGGCGGTGAGGGCTGGATGACGCCGACATCCGTGCGGTAGCGCCGCATCTGGTCCATTCCCCGCACCATGGACGCCAGGCCCGTCGACCGGTATTGGGGCGTCAGCACACCGACCTCCCAGAGACGTTCGTGGGATGCCGTGCGCAGCCATTGCACGACCATGCGCGGCCACGTCGCCGCCGCCGGATCGGTCGTCGGCCCGACGAGCACCAGCCCACGGACGACACCGGTGTGCCTCGCTGCCTCGACGACGACCGAGCAGCTGGCCGAGTGGCCGACGAGGACGAGGTCGCCCTCAGCGGGCAGCAGGTCGAGGAGCCGCGCCGCCTGGGCCTCGACGCGAAGGCGTTCCCAGCCCGGCGAGGCGGGCGAGGACACCGCTCCAGGCCCGCGCGTCGAGCCCGAGCCCGGGCACGAGGACGACCTCGGCAGCCCGCCCGCTCAGCGGAAGGTGCCGTCGTCGGGGGAGGTCTCCGCGTCCTCGGCGTCCTCGTCGGTCGGCGTCTCGGCCGGCCCGGTGCGCTTGGCGGTGGTGCGCTGGTCGATCCTCGCCGCGAGCTGGGCGGAGTAGTCCTCCCGGAACCGGCGCAGCGCGAAGTACGAGATCACCGCGGAAAGGAGAGCCGCCCCGACGACGAGGAGCACGAGGTCCTCCTCGCCACGAAGGCCGAAGAGCCACAGCAGGGCGAGGCACCCGAGGAAGACCAGGAGGCGAAGGACGGTGTAGCGGAGCACCGGCGTCAGAGTCCCGAGTAGGAGTGCTGGCCGACGAAGAAGACGTTGACGACGGCGAAGTTCACGAGGATGCAGCCGAATCCCACGAGGGCGATCCACACGGCGTTCTGACGCTTCCAGCCGGTCGTGACGCGGGCGTGCAGGTATGCCGCGTAGACGACCCAGATGACGAAGCTCCAGACCTCCTTGGGGTCCCAGTTCCAGTACGAGCCCCAGGCCTGGCGGGCCCAGATGGCTCCGGCAATGACGGTGAAGGTCCACAACGGGAAGGCGACGATGTGGGCCGCGTAGGTCAGCCGCTCGAGAGAGCGAGCGTCGGGCAGCCGGTCCATGAAGGAGGGCCGGCGCTGGGTCGCCGACTCCAGCCGGTCCTGCACGAGGTACAGGATCCCCAGGGAGAAGCCGATGGTGAAGACGGCCACCGAGATGGTCGCCACGGTCACGTGGATCACGAGCCAGAGCGAGCGCAGCGACGGCATGAGATCGGAGGCGTCGGTGTACCAGACGGTGATCGCCAGCCCGAGGGTGAGCAGCACCGGGGTGACCACGAACAGTCCCAGCCAGCGCAGGTCCCGCTGGGTGGCCCAGGCGCAGTAGGAGAGCAGGACGAACATCGCACCCACGACGGCGAACTCGTACATGTTCCCCAGGGGCCAGCGCTGCACCTCCGCAGCGCGGAGGACGACTCCCGCCACGACGAGGACCGTGCCGAGCAGGGTGAGTGCCCACGCCACGCCCCCGGCCTTGCGGGCGGCGACCGGCTCCGGCTCAGCGCCCGGGCGACCGCCCGGACCGCCCCGTCCGCCCCGACCGCCACGGTCCACGAGGTCTCCCGCACCGCCACCGACCGGCGCCCCGGTCGGGCCGTCACCGGAACCGGCCGCGACGAGCTCCCGGTCCTGTGCCGCCGGGTCGGCTGCCCGCTCGCGGGATGGCACCAGTCGGGCGAGGTACACGGCATACGCCACCATCGCGAGGGTCAGCACCACGGTCGCCGAGTAGATCGACGTGTTCGAGAGCTGGGCGAGCGTCGTGTCGGTCATCCCGTTCCTTCGAGTCCGGTCAGGAGGGCGGCGACCTCGTCGGCCATCCCGTCGTCGTCGTCCTTCGCCAGGCCGCCGACGGACACCACAGTACGACCCGGCTGCTCCCCGGGCCCAACGCGCACGAAGACCCTTCGACGCCGGATGACGAGGGAGGCGACGAGCCCCGCAAGGGACAGCAGGGCGGCCACGAGGGTCAGGCCCTTGCCCGGATCCGTGCGGATGGACAGCCCCGCGAAGCGCTCGACGCCGTCGAAGGTGATCGACCCTCGCGCACCCGGGAGCTCGAACGACTCCCCGGGCCGCAGGAGGATCCGGAGCTGGTCCGCGCCGTCCGCGCCGGGGATCGCGATCATCGCCTCGGTGTCCAGGGAGTAGACGGACTGCGGCCGACCGCTGGGAAAGAGCTCGCCCTCGAAGCCGGTGAGCGCCAACTGGGGGTCCAAGGCGTCGGGGAAGACGGAGTGCGGCCCCCGCTCGCCGTCGATGACCCCCGTCGGCAGGAAGAACCCGGCGAAGCCCAGTTGCTGCGGCGAGGCACCCGGCACCTTGACGGCGCCGACCGAGGTGTAGTTGTTGTCCTGCGCGAGGAACGGCGTCGCGTCCGAGTAGAGCACGGTGCCCTCGGCGTCGCGGACGGTGATCCGCGGGGCGTACCCGTTCCCGAGCAGGAACACCGTGCCGGCGCCGGTCTCGAGCGGCCCGTTGACCCGGATGGACCGCTCCTCGGTGCTGCCCTCGGCGTCGGTGAAGGTCGTGCTCGCCTCGAAGTCACGCGGGGCGCCGAACTGTCCGCGGCCGGTGGTCTCCGTCTCGAACTCGACGTCGAGGTCGTCGAGGCGCAGGGTGAACGGGCTGAGCGCGGTGACGTCGACCCACGGCCCGGGGCTGAACGTGTCGTAGCGGGAGAGCGTGTTCGCGAAGGTCTTGCCGACCGGCACGATGACGTCGCCCTTCCAGCCGAGGAGGTGTCCCCAGCCGACGCCGACGAGCACACCGATGAGGGCGACGTGGAAGACGAGGTTCCCGGTCTCGCGAAGGTAGCCCTTCTCGGCGGAGAGCGTCTCGCCGTCGTGGGCGTGCACCCGGTAGCGCCGGCCGCGCAACGCTCCACGCAGCACCTCGCGCACCTCCTCCGGGTCGCCCTGGACCTCCGCCGCCCGGTGGGCGGCGAGGCGGTCGAGGCGGCGGGGCGCTCGCGGCGGGGACGACCGCAGCTGGTGCCAGAGGATCCTCGTCCGGGGGAGCACGCAGCCGATGAGGGACACGAACAGCAGGAGATAGATCGCCGCGAACCACGGCGACGCGTACACCTCGAAGAAGCCCAGCCGGTCGAGCAGGGGCCCGGCGGTCGGGTGGTCGGCGATCCACTGGGCCGTGCGGGCCGGGTCGATCGAGCGCTGGGGGAACGTCGACCCCGGGATCGCGCCGATGGCGAGCAGCAGGAGGAGGAAGAGCGCGGTGCGCATGCTCGTCAGCTGGCGCCAGGTCCACCGCAGCCACCCGACACCGCCGAGGCGCGGCTGGGCCACGTCGGGCCGGTCGTCGGTGCGGGTGCTCACACGGCCACCTGGAAGCCCTCCACGAGCTCCGCCTGCAGCCAGCGGTTGAGCTCCTCCCACACGCCGGTGACCAGCAGCAGGCCCACCCCGATGAGCAGCACCCCACCCACCACCTGGATGCCGCGGTGGTGCCGCCGCAGCCACCCGGACGCCCGTCCCGCGTGGTCCAGTCCTGCGGCGACGAGGACGAACGGCAGTCCCAGACCGATGCCGTATGCCGTCGCGAGCGCCACGCTGCGGCCCACATCGGGGTCTGTGGTCGCCGTTGCCAGGACGAGGACGGCGGCGAGGGTCGGCCCGGTGCAGGGAGCCCACCCGAGGGCGAAGACCGCCCCGAGGAGCGGCGCCCCGACGAGGCCGGCGCGCGGTCGCCAGGCGATCTTCACCTCGCGCTGGCTGCCGAGCCCGAGGAAGAGCAGCCCCATGGCGATGACGACCACGCCACCGACGCGCATGAGGAGGGTTCGCTGCTCGACGAGCATGCGACCGGCCGTCGTGAGGAAGATGGACCCGAGGACGAAGACGACGGTGAAGCCCGCCACGAAGAGCAGGGCGCCCAGAACGGTTCTCCCCCGCGCCCGCTCGGCGAGCGGATCACCGGTCAGCCCGGAGACATAACCCAGGAAGCCGGGGACGAGTGGGAGCACGCAGGGGCTGGCGAAGGACACCAGGCCGGCAAGGGCCGCGACGCCGAGGGCGAGCGGGAGCGCCCCCGAGGTGACCGTGTCACCCGCGGCGAGCACGACACCAGGGGCCGCGGCGGCGGTCACGTGCCGACGACGTCGTCGACGAGTCCGCGCAGCGTGCTCGCGGACACGGGGCCGTTGACCCTGGCCGCGATCCGACCCTCTCGGTCGAGCACGAGGGTCGTCGGGACGGTGGGCGCCTTGCCCTGGAGGGCGAGGATCAGGACGCCCCCGGACTCCTCGTCGCTGAGGCTCGGGTAGGTCATCCCCGCCTTCTTCGCGAATGCGGCGCCGCGGGCCGGGTCTTCGCGGAAGTTGATGCCCACGAACCGGACCGGCGCCCGCTCGGCCTCGAGCTCGGACCAGACCTTCTGCAGGTCCGGGGCCTCGGCCACGCAGGGAGCGCACCAGGACCCCCACACGTTGACCACGAGCACGTCGCCACGCGCGGTGGCGCTGTCCCAGGCGGTGCCGTCGAGCAGCTCGCCGCTCAGCTCCACCGGCTCGGCCCGGTCGGCCTCCGGGATGGTCTCGACTGCTCCGTCACCGGAGACGTAGCCCTTCTGGTCGCCGGCCTTGGCCTGGGCCGCGACGGAGTTCGGGTCGTCGGTGCAGGCCGTGCCACCGAGGAGGAGCACGGCGGCGGCCGCCAGGCACCCGGCATACCGGGAGGTGGTGCGTGGGCTCATGCGCCGGCCCCGGGTTGCGCCTGGTCGAGCAGCGCCGCGGCCGGCTCGCTGTACGACAGGGTGAGCAGCTCGTCGCCGAGGAACGTGAAGGAGGTGAGCGACGCCAGGGCGCACTCCCGCCGGGCCGGGTTGTGGGCGAGGGGGCGACCCTCGGTCGCGAGGCGGATCATCCAGATCGGCGCCTGGTGGCTGACGATGACCGCCTCGTGGCCTCGGGCCTTGGCGCGGGCGTCGACGATCGCGAGGCGCATCCGCTCGACGATCTCGACGTACGGCTCGCCCCAGGACGGCCGGAAGGGGTTGAGCATCTTGGGATAGAGCCGAGGATGACGCAGGATCCCGGACCCGCCCGCGACGGGCAGACCCTCGAAGTCGTTGCCCGCCTCGATGACGCGGTCGTCGAGGACCACGTCGACCCCGTGGGACCGGGCGATGGGGGCTGCCGTCTCCCGGGCGCGCTCGAGCGGACTTGAGACGACGTGCGTGACGTCGTGGTCACCGAGGTGCTCGGTGGCGAGCTCGGCCATCCGACACCCGAGTGCGGAGAGGTGGTAGCCCGGCATCCGGCCGTAGAGGAGCCGGCCCGGGTTGTGCACCTCCCCGTGGCGCAGCAGGTGGACCACGGTGCGCTGTGGGTCGCCGGGAGGGGGACCGCCGAGCTCGGAGGCGGAGGGCATGGGCTCGATTGTCGCAAACCGGGCTGGGAGCCCGGTCACCCCCACCCCGGCTCTGGTCAGGCCGTCGCGGCGGCTGCCGCCGCTGCGGGCAGCGCCGAGACGACCCTCTCCAGGGCCCGCTCGTCGTGCGCACCGGAGACGAACCACGACTCGAAGGCGCTCGGCGGGAGGTACACCCCGGCGTCGAGCATCGCGTGGAAGAAGCGGCCGAACGCCGCAGTGTCCTGGGCGCGGGCGTCGTCGTACGTGCGAACGGGCCCCTCGCGGAAGAAGACCGAGAACATCGAGCC
Organism: Ornithinibacter sp.; assembly: GCA_029266735.1. Taxonomy (GTDB): domain Bacteria; phylum Actinomycetota; class Actinomycetes; order Actinomycetales; family Dermatophilaceae; genus Fodinibacter. The sequence continues at coordinate 9,895 of JAQSWG010000054.1, read as the reverse complement.
CGCCCACTGCACGCGGTGCGGGACCCCAGCGGCGGTCAGTGCCTGAGAGGCGGCCTCGGCGATGGTGTGGGACACAGTGCCCAGCCGGTCGTACAGGGCCTCGTCGCAGGCCTGCAGCGTCGCGAGCCCCGCGGCCGTGGCCACCGGGTTACCGGAGAGGGTGCCCGCCTGGTAGACCGGCCCGTCCGGCGCGAGGAGCGCCATGACGTCGCGGCGTCCGCCGAACGCGGCTGCCGGGAAGCCGCCGCCCATGACCTTGCCGAAGGTCATGAGGTCGGGAGCGACGTCGACACCTTCGAGCCCCCACCAGCCGGCCGCACTGCACCGGAAGCCCGTCATCACCTCGTCGGAGACGAGCAGCGCCCCGTGCTGTTCGGTGATGCGGCGCAGAGCCTGGGTGAAGCCGGGCTCCGGAGGAACCACACCCATGTTGCCGGCGGCGGCCTCGGTGATGACGCACGCGATCTGGTCCCCCCGAGCGGCGAAGACCGCCTCCACCGCGGCGACGTCGTTGTAGGGAACGACGAGGGTCTCGGCGGCCATCTCCGCGGGGACGCCCGCGGAGTCGGGCAGGGCCAGGGTGGCGACGCCAGAGCCCGCACTGACGAGGAGCGAGTCGACGTGGCCGTGGTAGTGGCCGGCGAACTTCACGACGAGCGAGCGGCCGGTGTAGCCACGGGCAAGGCGGATGGCGCTCATCGTCGCCTCCGTGCCGCTGGAGACCAGGCGCAGCTGCTCCACCGGGGGTACGCGGGCCACGATCTCCTCGGCGAGGGCCACCTCGTTCTCCGACGGAGTCCCGAACGAGAACCCGTTCTCGATCGTGCGGCGCACCGCCTCGAGCACCACCGGGTGGGCGTGCCCGAGGATCATCGGCCCCCAGCTGCACACGAGGTCGACGTAGTCGTGACCGTCGGCGTCGGTGAGCCACGCCCCGGAGCCGCTCGTCATGAACCGGGGCGTCCCGCCGACGGCGCGGAAGGCGCGCACCGGTGAGTTCACCCCGCCCGGGGTCACCGCGCGGGCACGGTCGAGCAGGGCTGCGGATGCCGGTGCGTCGGGAGCATGGGGCAGGGTCGCGGTGAGGTCTCGGGTCACGACCCCATTGTCCGTCAGCCGGGTCAGCAGGCGGGGTCCGGCAGCGCGGGATCGGCGGCATACGCGTCGCGGACGGCCTGCATCGCCGCCCCGAGGGCGGCGAACTGCTCGGGAGTGAGCACGTCGACGAGGTGACGGCGGACGCTGCCGACGTGGATGACGGCGAAGGTCTCGATCGCCGCGCGGCCCCGGTCGGTGAGCCGGAGCAGCACTCCGCGTCCGTCGTCGGGCGCCGGGGTGCGCACCACCCAGCCCCGCCGTTCCAGCCGCGCCGCCGTGTGGGTCACCCGGCTGCGGGACTGGACGATGAGCTCGGCGAGCGCGGACATCCGCAGCTGGCCCCGGGGCGCCTCGGAGAGCATGGACAGCAGCTCGTACTCCGAGAGGCTGATGCCGGCGGCCTGGAGGTCGCGGTCGAGGGCGATGTCGAGCTCGCGGTTCCCGCGGAGGTAGGCGCGCCACGACACCTGCTCCTCGGCCGTGAGCCACCGCACCTCCTCACCCGACATGTCGCCCATCGTCGCACGTCAGAGCGCTGACCACCCGGGTTGGGCGGGACCCCCGGGGTCGGAGCGCCGATGTGATCCAGGCCACATGTGACCCCTGGGGGAATGAATGGGGTCGCGGCCTTAGTTGAACAGTCAACTAGCGCGGCTAGGACCCACCACCACAAGGAGCAGACATGACCGTTCACGCCACCACCCTCAGCGGCCTCTCCACCGGCACCTGGACCATCGACCCCACGCACACCGAGGTCGGCTTCGTCGCTCGCCACCTCATGGTCACCAAGGTCCGCGGCTCGTTCGCGGACGTCTCCGGCACCGTCATCGTCGCCGAGGACCTGGCCGACTCCGTCGCCGACGTCACGATTGCGACCGCGTCCGTCTCCAGCGGCACCGCCGACCGTGACGGCCACCTTCGCAGCGCGGACTTCTTCGACGTCGAGAACCACCCGGAGATGACGTTCCGCAGCACCTCCTTCGACGGCCGCACGCTGACCGGTGACCTGACCATCAAGGGGATCACCAAGCCGGTGACCCTCGAGGTCGAGTTCAACGGTGTCGCCACCGACCCGTGGGGCAACGAGAAGGCCGCCTTCGAGGCCCATGGCGAGATCAACCGCACCGACTGGGGCCTGACCTGGAACGCCTCCCTCGAGACCGGTGGTGTCCTCGTCTCCGAGAAGATCAAGCTGGCGCTCGACGTGCAGCTCGCCAAGCAGGTCTGAGCACTCCTTCCGCCGTACCTCCCGACTCGCTCCCGGACCCCTCGTCCGGGAGCGAGTCGCTGTCCGTACGAGGCTTCCGGCGCATCAGAGGCGTGCAGCGGCCTCGAGCGCGTGGTAGCTGAGGATGATCTGGGCGCCGGCCCGCCGGATGTGCAGCAACGACTCCATGAGCACCCGCTCACGGTCGATCCAGCCCTGCGCGGCTGCCGCCTCGATCTGGGCATACTCGCCCGAGATCTGGTATGCCGCCACGGGCACCGGTGACATGGCGGCGGCCGCCGCGACGACATCGAGGTGAGGACCGGCCGGCTTGACCATAACGATGTCGGCGCCCTCGGCGATGTCGAGCTGGAGCTCGCGCAGCGCCTCGGTCCGGTTGGCGGGGTCCTGCTGGTAGGCCGCGCGGTCGCCGACGAGCGACGACTGCACCGCCTCGCGGAACGGGCCGTAGAGGCCTGAGGTGTACTTCGCGGCGTACGCGAGGAGCACGGTGTCCGCGTGCCCGGCCGCGTCGAGAGCGGCGCGGACATGGCCCACCTGGCCGTCCATCATTCCGGAGAGCCCCAGCACGTGCGCTCCGGTGGCGGCCTGGGCGAGCGCCATCGCGGCGTAGCGATCGAGGGTCGCGTCGTTGTCGACCGACCCGTCCTCGGCGAGCACGCCGCAGTGCCCGTGGTCGGTGAACTCGTCGAGGCAGAGGTCGGCCATGATGACGAGGTCGTCGCCGACCACCTCGACGAGGCGCCTCAGCGCGACGTTGAGGATGCCCTGCTCGTCGTCGGCCCCCGAGCCGGTGGCGTCCTTGTCCTGCGGCACGCCGAAGACCATGATCCCGCCGAGCCCCGCCTCGACGCAGCGGCGTGCCTCGGCGGCGAGGGTGTCGAGGGTGTGCTGGACGACCCCGGGCATCGACGAGATGGGAACGGGCGCCTCGATGCCCTCCCGGACGAACACCGGCAGCACGAGGTCGGCAGGGTGGAGGCGTGTCTGCGCGACGAGCCGTCGCAGGGCGGGCGTGCGACGCAGCCGCCTCGGCCGCACCGCCGGGAAGCCCGCCCCCATGCTCACGTGGCGCGGCGACGGCCGCCCGGCCGGCGCTGGCTCGGGCGCAGGACGGCCTCACCGGCCTCCTCGGCCGCGAGGGCCAGCGAACGGCCGTGGTCGGCGAGGGCGTCGACGAGCGCGTCGGCTGTCGGCTCCGGGGCGAGCACGTCCACCCGGAGCCCGTGCTCCTCGGCGGTCTTGGCGGTCGCGGGCCCGATGCACCCGACCACCGTGCTCGGGTGCGGCTTGCCGGCGATGCCGACGAGGTTGCGCACCGTCGAGCTCGACGTGAAGAGCACGGCGTCGAAGGAGCCGTTCTTGATCGCGTCGCGGACCGGCGCGGGGGGCGGGGCCGCGCGGACGGTCCGGTAGGCGGTGACGTCGTCGACCTCCCACCCCATGTCCTGGAGCCCGGCGACGAGCGTGTCGGTCGCGATGTCGGCGCGCGGGAGGAACACCCGGTTGATCGGGTCGAGCTCGGGGTCGAACGACGGCCACTCGTCGAGGAGGCCCCGGGCTGACTGCTCACCGGTGGGCAGCAGGTCCGGGGTGATGCCCCACTCCCGCAACGCCTGTGCGGTGACTCCGCCCACCGCGGCGACCTTGAGGCCGGCGAAGGAGCGCGCGTCGAGGCCGAACTCATCGAACTTCTCGCGGATCGCCCGGACCGCGTTGACGGAGGTGAACCCGACCCACTCGTACCGGCCCGTCACCATGCCCTTGATCGCGCGCTCGAGCTGCTGCGGCGTGCGCGGGGGTTCCACGGAGATGGTGGGAACGACATCCGCTCGTGCACCGTGGTGCTCCAGGCGCGCCGTCATCGTGCCCGACTGGTCCTTGGTGCGAGGCACGAGGACGGTCCACCCGTACAGCGGCTTGGTCTCGAACCACGACAGCGTCTCGCGCAGGGGGACGGTCGACCCCACGACGGCGAGCACCGGGAAGCGGCGCTCGGCCATCACCCCGGCCGCCTGCCCGAGCGTCGTGACGGTGGTTCGCTGCTCGGTGGTCGTGCCCTGCTCGGTGACGGCCACCGGGGTGTCCGCGTCCCGACCGGCCACGAGGAGGGCGTGGAGCGTTCCGGCCGCGCTGTCGGGCTGACCGAGGACGACGACCGTCACCCCGGCGTCGACCGCTGCCGCGAGGTCGATCGTGCGCGTGCCCGCGGCGACGACGAGGACCGCGGTGGAGCCACTCGACGTCAGCGGGATCCCGGCATACGACGGGACGGCCGTGACCGAGCTGACGCCGGGGACCACCTCGAAGGCGATGCCGGCCCTCGCGCACGCCTGCGCCTCCTCGGCGAGGCCGTTGAAGACCGCGGGGTCCCCGTCCATGAGCCGGACGACGAGGCCACCCGGGTGGGCCTTGGCAGCACGCACGACGAGCTTCGCCCGTGACGCCTGGGTCAGCCGCTCGCCGTGCTCACCGTGTCCGGCGTCGACGACGGACACCTCCGGACGGCACCAGCGGGCCACGACCTCGTCACGGGCCACCTGGTCGGTGACCACCGCGTCGGCCGCCGCGAGCAGCTCGCCGGCGCGGACGGTGACGAGACCGGGGTCACCGGGCCCCGCACCGACGAAGACGACCCGCGCGGGCGTCCGGGTGGTGGAGGACGAGGAGGTCGAGCGCGAGGGGCTCACAGGGCACGCTCCGTGGCGATGTGGTCGGCGAGGGGAATCCGGTCGGAGGTCTCGGAGATGAGGTCGGCGGCACCGTCCTCGAGGAGGAGGCGGGCCAGGCGGTGACCCAGTGCCGCGGGGTCGGCCACCTCTCCCACGAGCGAGCGGCGCAGGTCGGCAGACCCGTCGGGGGCGGCAACGACTGCGCGCAGCGACAGCTCCGGGCCGTCGACGCCCTCGACGACCTCGGCCAGCGCCCCGACGGGCGCGGTGCAGCCGGCCTCGAGGTCGGCGAGCAGCACCCGCTCGGCCGTCGTGCAGGTCCGGGCGTCGTCGTCGTCGAGCGCAGCCACGATCACGGCGGTCGCCAGATCGCCGGCGCGAACCTCGACGGCGAGGGCGCCCTGGCCCGGCGCGGGCAGCATCTGGAGGGGGTCGAGGAGCTCCGTCGCCTCGTCGATCCGGCCGATCCGGCGCAGCCCGGCCGCCGCGAGGACCACGGCGTCGAGGCGGCGGTCGACGACGGCCCGCAGCCGCGTGTCGACGTTGCCGCGGAGGTCGACGACGACGAGCCCCAGCCCGAGCGCGGCGAGCTGGGCGCGCCGCCGTGGTGAGCCGGTGCCCACGGTCGACCCCGCCGGAAGTTCACCGAGGGTGAGCCGGTCGCGCGCGACGAGCGCGTCGCGCGGGTCCTCACGGACCGGCACCGCAGCCAGCGTCGTGCCCGCGTCGGGGGTGGTGGGCAGGTCCTTGAGGGAGTGGACGGCGATGTCGACCCGCCCCCGCGTGAGGGCGGTGCGCAGCGCCGAGACGAAGACCCCCGTCCCGCCGAGCTGGGCCAGCGGCGTGGTGCGGTCGCGGTCGCCGTCGGTGGTGAGCTCGACGAGCTCGACGTCGTGACCGCGTGCCCGCAGGCGGTCGGCCACCCAGGCCGACTGGGTCATCGCGAGGGTGGAGCGGCGAGTGCCGATGCGCAGGGTGGTCACACGTCCTCCCCGGGGATCGTCGGCGGCGCGCCGACGAGCGACACGTCACGGGGGTCGAGGTCGAAGAGCTCGCTCAGGGCTCGCGCGTAGCTGCCGCCCTGCCCCTCACGGGCGAGCTCCTTGACCCGGACGGTGGGGGTGTGCAGCAGCTTGTCGACCACCCGTTCGACGGCCCGGCGGACCTCAGCGCGCTGGGCGTCGTCGAGGTCCGGGGTCCGGCGTTCGAGCCGGCGGAGCTCCTCCTCCACGAGCTCCCCTGCGCGCGCACGCAGGGCGGTGACCGTCGGGGCGACCGCCTCGGCAGAGCGGGCGACGAGGTAGCCCGCCACCTCGGCGGTGACGAGGTCGGCGGCTTCCGCCACCTGCGGCGCCGAGCCCGCATCCGCGAGGTCCTCGCCGAGCTCCGCCAGGCCGACGCGCCGCACGGCCGGCACCCCGGCGACGGCCAGGTCGATGTCGTGCGGCAGGGCGAGGTCGACGTAGACCTGCGGGCGGCCACCGCGAGCGGCCATCGCGACGCGCACCTGGTCCGCCGTGACGACGCACCCACGGGCTCCGGTGGAGGAGATGACGACGTCGGCCTCCGCGAGCGCGTGGCCGAGGTCGGCCAGCGGGCGGGCGGTGCCACCGACCCGCGCGGCCACCGCGCGCGCCCGGTCGTGGTTCCGGTTCGCGACGACCACGGTGCGGGCGCCGGAGCGGGCCACCGCCGCCGCAGCGAGGGCACCCATCCCGCCGGCTCCGATGACGAGCACCGCGAGACCAGCCAGGCCGCCGAGCTCGGCCTCCGCCCGGGTGATGCCCGCCTGCACCAGGGAGCCGCTCACGAGGTCGATGCCCGTGTCCGTGTGCACCCGCTTGGCGACGCGCAGGGCCTGCTGGAGCACCGCGTTGAGAGCGGGCCCCACATGACCGTGCCGCTGGGCGCGAGCCAGCGCCCGCCGCACCTGCCCCAGGACCTGGGCCTCGCCGACCGCCATGGAGTCGAGCCCGGCCGCGACCCGGAAGACGTGGGCGATGCCCCGGTCCTCGTAGTGGACGAAGAGATGGGGCTGGAGCTGGGCCCGGTCCACCGAGCACGCAGACGCCAGGACGGCGGTGATGTCGGCGACCGCGCCATGGAACGTGAGGCACTCGGCATACACCTCGGTGCGGTTGCACGTCGAGAGGACCACGGCCTCGCTGACGTGCTCGGAGCGCAGCACCGCGGCCTCGAGCGCGGTGCGGTCCTCCGGCGCGAGCGCCACGGACTCCAGGAGCGAGAGAGGGGCGCCGTGGTGCGACAGCCCCAGCACGACGAGGCTCACGCGACCACCTCCGGCGCGGCGACCCGCTGGCCGTGGAAGGCGAGGATCTGGAGCTCGGTCGACAGGTCGACGGTGCGCACGACGACCCCGTCGGGCACCGACAGGACCGCCGGCGCGAAGTTGAGGACCGAGCGCACGCCGGCCTCGACGAGGTCGTCGCAGGCCTCCTGGGCACCGGCGGACGGCGTCGCGATGACCCCGATCGCCAGCCCGTGGTCGACGACGAGGTCGGGCAGGTCGCGCATGGGCCGCACCACGTCCCCGGCCACCCGGTCGCCGACGACACGTGGGTCACCGTCGAGGAGGGCGATGACCCGGAAGCCGCGCTCGGCGAAGCCGCGGTAGGCGGCGAGCGCCCGACCGAGGTTTCCCATGCCGACGATGGCAACCGGCCAGTCCTGGGTCAGGCCCAGGGCCGTGGTGATCTCCGACGCGAGTCGCTCGACGTCGTAGCCCACACCACGCACGCCGTAGGAGCCGAGGTGCGAGAGGTCCTTGCGGAGCATGGTCGAGCTGACGCCCGCCGCCGTGGCGAGCTCCTCCGAGCTCACCGAGGCGATGTCGTTCCGGGCGAGGGCGGTGAGGGCACGCAGGTATCCGGGCAGACGGGCCACCGAGGCGTCCGGGATGTCCCGGCGGGTCGTCGCTGCGGCGGACACGGGCGGTCACCGACTCCTCTCGCGGACCCGCCGCGCCGGCAGTGCGGCGCGGGGGCGCAGAAGCGCGCCCGCCTGCGGGTATGGGCGCCAGCCTACGTTCTTGTGAACCCCTGCACAAAGTCACCCGCACACCCCGTGACACACCACACGTCGCGGTGTGCTAATGGTGCCGGCGGCGCGTGACCCCGCATCCCTCAGGGGCTCGGTACGGCCGAGCGAACGAGCCCGAGCCAGTCGGCGGCCCGCATGACCTCGACGTCGAAGACCTCATCGCGCCGCTCGGGGACGACGGCGCCGGTGAGCTGGCCGAAGAGCTCGAACGAGACCGCCCCGAAGAGCCAGGTCCACGCCATCAGCGCTCGGACGGCCCACTCGTCCGTGGTGCCCGGGCCGAGGAACTCCACGAGCGGAGCGAGACCCTCGGCCGCCGGCGCAGGGACATCGGGGCCGACGTCACCTGGCGCGGGGCCGGCGGAGGTCCTCAGCGCGTCCTGCAGCAGGGCGGCGAGGAGCCGCGTCACCCTCGTCGCGGGAACGACGGTGTCCTGCGGTGCCGCGTAGCCGGGGACCGGGGAGCCGTAGACGAGCGCGTACTGCGAGGGGTGCTCGAGGGCCCAGGCGCGGACCGTCCGAGCGATCTGGTGCCATCGGCCGTTCAGGTCCGCTCTCGGGACTCCGCCCTCGGCGCGCTCCACCGCGGCCCCGAGGGCGTCGTACGCGTCGATGATGAGCGCGGTGAGGAGCGCGTCCCGGTTCTCGAAGTAGCGGTAGACGGCCGAGGACGCCATGCCGAGGTCACGCGCGACGGCCCGGAGCGAGAGGCTGCCCACCCCGTGTGTGGCCAGGTGGTCCCGAGCGACGTCGAGGATCTCGGTCCGCATCTGGGCGCGAGCGCGCGCCCGCACCCCCTCGGCTCGTCCGGTGGTCGTCGACATGTCGGCAGTCAAGCACATCTGTGAGATCAGTGCATTGTTTTGTGATCGGTGCTCTTGCCTTCGCGGTTCCGAGGGTGTTCACTGATCGCTCAGAAGATCACTGATCACCCAGGAGTTCCCATGAGCACCCACCTCGTCGTCGGAGCAGGTCCGCTCGGCACCCGCACCTCCCTGCGACTCGCCGAGGCCGGTGAGCAGGTCCGCATCGTCACCCGCTCCGGCGCCGGGCCAGACCACCCCGGGATCGAGAGGGTGACGGCCGACGCGTCGGACGCGCCCCGGATGCGCGACCTGGCCGAGGACGTGGTGGCGGTCTACAACTGCGCGAACCCCACCTACACCCGCTGGGTCACGGACTGGCCGCCCATCGCGGCCGCCCTGCTCGACGCCGCTGCGTCCTCCGGAGCGGTGTTGGCGACGGTCGGCAACCTCTACGGGTACGGCCGGGTCACCGGACCGATCACGGACCAGACACCCCTGGCGCCGTCCGACCACAAGGGCGAGGTGCGGGCCCGGATGTGGTCCGACGCCCTCGCGGCCCATCAGGCCGGACGGGTGAGGGTCGTCGAGGTGCGGGCGAGCGACTACGCCGACGCGGGGGCGAACTCGCACCTCGCGCGCAACGCACCCGCGGTACTCGCGGGGAGGACGGCATGGGTCCTCGGCGGCGCCGACGCGCCGCACAGCTGGACGACCACGCACGACACCGCCCGGCTGCTCGTCGAGGTCGCGGCCGACGAGCGGGCCCACGGCCGGGCCTGGCTCGTGCCCAGCGCCCCACCGCGCAGCCAGCGCCAGGGGCTGCAGGACATCGCCACCGCCGCCGGGGCGCCGGCACCGCGAGTGCGCGTCCTCGGTCCACGAGCTCTGCGAGCCGTCGGCCTCTTCTCCCCCATGGTGCGTGAGCTGGCAGGCACGGCCTACCAGTTCACCCACCCGTTCGTCGTCGACCACTCGACCACCGTCGACCACGTGGGCTGGCAGCCCGAGGAGTGGTCGGAGACGGTGGCCCG
>JAQSWG010000139.1 GCA_029266735.1 Ornithinibacter sp. | reverse complement strand
ACTTGGTCCGGGTCATGCCGCCGTAGAACAGCGCCAGTCCGGGTGTCGTCATGAGGAGGACGAGGGAGGCGCAGAGAATCAGGAACGCGGTTGCCGCGTGATCGACCTGCTCTGCTGCCTCCGCCATGGGCATCAGTGTTGGGCTCATGACGACAACGGTGACCCGGCGGCGTTTCGTCGCCCGCGCCGTTGTGTTTCCGTCGTGTTGCATCCCGGCCCGCGGTGTAAGCATCGGGTTTCGGGACCACCGGGGTCCCGCATGGTGAGACGGGACGCTCGGCAGTCTCCAAGCTCAGCCGCCCGGGTGGGCCCCCGCGCTGAGCGGCAGGCCGATCCCCCCCGGCAGGGCCATGCAGTCGCCGGTGACGGCGGAACACCGGTGGATGACGGAGCCGTCCGGGCCGACCGCTCCGTTCGACGTCACAGCGGAGGTGACCAGCACCGATGCGCTCGACTCCCACTGGGCATCCCAGACGACCTGCGGGACGTCCGCCGGGTCGACCGGCACGTCCAGCACGACGCTCGAGCGGAGGTTGTCGGCCGGGTGGGCACGGAACCCCTCACCGGTCAGCTGGACCACCCGCGAGCGGTCGGGGGACCACACGGCGAGGCCGAGGGGGACCGTCCGCACCGGCTCGAAGACCCCGTCCTGGGTCACCCGGCCCTCGACGGAGGCCGCCACGGGCTGGCCCGCAGAGATGTCCCGGACCGCAACGGCGAACCCGTCGGTGGTCAGGTAGGAGATCCACGGTGACGGGCCGTCGGTCCACTCCGTCGGCAGACCCCGGACCCGCGTCCACCGCCCACCCTCCTTCAGAACCCAGACCACCCCGCCGTCCAGGAGGACGTACGCCCGCTCGTCGGGGTCGACGCCCACGAGGGTGGCGAACGACGCACCGCGCATGCCGTCCGGCACCGGGGCGCGGGCAACCCGCGTCTCGACGGCGAAGTCGAACACGACGAGGGCCTCACCCTCGAACCAGGCGAGGTACCGGCCGTCGAGGCTGATCCGGGGGTGGACCGGCGCCGCGTCAGAGAGCTGGACGAGGCGGTCGCCGACGAGGACCTCGAGGCCGGTCAGCTGGGACGACGTCACCGTGCGGCCCTCGTGGTACCAGAGGTAGCGACGATGGGGGGACCAGTCGCAGGGGGTGGCGAACGCCACGCCGCCGACGTGGAGGACGTCGCTCGTCCTGTCACCGGAGCGGGGCTCGCAGTACGGGATCGACGGCGCCGACGGGACCTCGGGCACAGGCACCCGGTGGAGCGTGCCCTGCGGGACGACCTCGCGAGCGGCGTCGCGAGGGCCGAGGCTCTGCGCGACGAGGGTCCCGGCACCCACGACGAGGATCAGGGCCATGGCTGCGCCGCCGGCGAGCGCGCGCTGCCGCCGGCGCCGGGTCCGTGCCCGAACGGCGATCGCGGCCGGGTCGTAGCCAGGCGACTCTTGGGTCTCGGCCTGCCTCGCGAGCACCTCGCGGAGCAGGTGGTCCTGAGTGCTGCCGGTCATGCCACCACACCTCCGTCCGCCGTCGCGGCGATGCCCCGGCGCAGGGTCGCCAGCGCGTCGTGCGCCTGGGACTTCACGCTCCCGGTCGAGCAGCCGAGGACGTCGGCGATCTGCTGCTCGGAGAGGTCCTCGTAGTACCGGAGCACGATGACGGCCCGCTGCCTCGTCGGCAGGGCCTGGACCAGTGGCCACACCTGCTCGTGGTCGAGCACCGCCTTCTCGCGCGACTCGACTGGCGCGTCGGGCGGCGACGCCCGGAGCACCTCGGCCCGGTGTGCGGGACGCCGATGGTTGGAGACGAGAGTGTTGACCATGAGCCGCCGGACGTAGGGGTACGGCGCGTCGGCGCCGCTGACCCGCGACCACCGGAGGTAGACCTTCTCGAGGGAGTCCTGGACGAGGTCGTCGGCCTCGGACGGGGAGCCGCTGAGCAGGCAGGCCAGCCGGAACAGGCTCGTCCCGCGCGCGGCGACGAAGGCGGCGAAGTCGTCGTCCCTGCCCATCGCACCTCCTCGCGCCCTCACCCCTGAGACGCACCCAGGATGCCGCCGGGTTGGGTCACCCTCATCCCCCGGGCTGGGCGCTATCGCCCAGTGCGGGCTGCCCGAGGCGGTCGACCCTTTCGCAGGAGCCGGAGCGGACGTCGCACCGGTACACGGACGACCCGGCCTGGAGGCCGCTCACGGCGAGGAGCGACGTCGGCGACTCCCAGATCAGGTCCACCTCCGGCAGCCGCTCCGGCCGTGCCGCGAACAGGTCGCCTGGGAGGTCGAGCGCGAGGCGGCGGGTCAGGTCGGCGCTGCGGACCACGACGCCCTCGGGCTGCTGGTCGGCGACGAGGGAGCGGTCGGGCGACCACCGACCCCGCCCGATCGGGACCTCGCGCTGGGGCAGGAAGCGCCCCCCCTCGTCGACGCGCCCCTCGAGAGATGCGAGCGGGATGCTGGCACGGAAGTCAGGCCCGGAGACCACGTCCTCGGCGATCTGTACGGCGAAACCGTCGGCCGTGACATAGGTGATCCCGCCGCCGTCGGTGGGGACGCCCACGACCTGGCTCCACTCGTGGCGGCGCGTGTCGTACATCCGCACGTCGAGCACGCCCCAATCCACGTCGTGCACGGTCACGTAGACCCGGCCGAGGTCGTCGATCCCGGCCAGGTGCCCGCACGAAACCGTCTCGATCTCGGTTCTCGCGACCTCGGTGGCGGTCGCGACCTCGTAGACGGTCAGCGCGAACACGCCGCAGTTGCTACTTCCGGTAGGAGACAGCAACGCGGCGAGCAGTCCGTCGTGGCTCATCGACACGTAGCCGCTGGTGCCCAGCGGCGTGAGCCGGCCAGCGGCCACCCGAAAGGTGGTGCCGTCCTTGGTGAGGATGGTCGTGCCCCCGTGGTGCCAGAGGTGCACTCCTCGTGGGCCGTGGCACAGGGTGCGGATCGGCGCACCCTCGCCCACGATGAGCTGACCGCCGCTCGGGTCGGGGACGCACCACGGCACCTCCGTGGACCCGACGCCGGCCGGCGGCCCGGCGGGGTCCTCCTTCGTCCCGGCGTCCCGCAGCCCCACGCCCACCCCCACACCGACGGCGACCACCAGCAGGGCTGCCAACCCCGACGAGGCCAGGGCCAGGCGCCTGCGACGCCGCCGCGCCAGACCGCCCGCCCGCAGGGCCGCGAGGTCCGGCATGGGCCCCTCGCGTCGGTCGGCCTGCGCCGCGAGGACGTCACGCAGTTCGTTGTCCATGCTCATCCCTCGACCGCCTCCCTCGCCGGTGCCGCCCCGAGCCCGCGCCGAAGCGCCCGCATCGCGTCGTGGGTCTGCGACTTCACGGTGCCCACGGCACAGCCGAGCACGTCGGCGGCCTCGCGCTCGCTGAGGTCCTCGTAGTAGCGCAGCACGATCACGGCGCGTTGCCGCTCCGGAAGGGCACACACCAGCGGCCACAGCAGCAGGTGGTCGACGACCCGGCCGTCCTCGGGCGGCACCGGGCGCTCGGGCAGCACCGCCCTCAACCACTCCCGCCGGCGCGCCGGGCGGCGCTTGTCGGAGATGACGGCATTCACCATGAGCGTGCGCACGTACGCCTCGGGTGACTCCATCCGCGTCACCTGGGGCCAGCGCGCGAAGGTCTTCTCCATGGCGGTCTGCAGCAGGTCCTCGGCCGCGGCCTCGTCGGCCGTCAGCAGGTAGGCCAGCCGGTAGAGCCGCACCCAGCGCGCCGAGACGAACTCGTCGAAGTGCACGTGTGCGTCCATGCCGGCTCCAGGTGCGAGGTCTCACCCTAGTAAACGCGTGAGCGCGACGAACGGTTGGGCGAGCATCAGTCGAGAATGGCGTCGACGAAGGCCTCGGCGTCGAAGGGCGCCAGGTCATCGGGGCCCTCCCCCAGGCCGACGAGCTTGACGGGCACGCCGAGCTCGCGCTGCACGGCGACGACGATCCCGCCCTTGGCGGTGCCGTCGAGCTTGGTGAGCACGATGCCCGTGATCCCGACGACCTGGGAGAACACCTCGGCCTGGCGCATCCCGTTCTGGCCGGTGGTGGCGTCGAGGACGAGGAGCACCTCGTCGACGGGGCTCTGCTTCTCGATGACCCGCTTGACCTTGCCGAGCTCGTCCATCAGGCCGACCTTGTTCTGCAGG
>JAQSWG010000053.1 GCA_029266735.1 Ornithinibacter sp. | reverse complement strand
GCGGCGTCGAGATGCCGACGGGATGCCCCGACCATGATGGAGGCGGTCGCTCTGGCAAGCCCGCTGCTGGTGCTGGGGCTGGTCCTGCTGCTGTACCGGGTCGAGGTCTGGACACTGCGCCCGGCGGGCTCGAGGCGCCGGGACGCAGGCAGGCGTGACCGCGCCCAGACCAGGGGCGGGCGCTGAGCGAGCCGTCGGCGGGTCCACCCGGTACAGCCGGCCCGCTGTAGCGTCGAGTGGTGCCCGACAAGCCCAGCGTGCTCTTCGTGTGTGTCCACAACGCCGGTAGGTCCCAGATGGCCGCCGCCTACCTGGCGCACCTGTCCGGCGGGGCGGTGGAGGTGCGGTCCGCCGGCTCGGCCCCGGCCGACGCGGTCAACCCGGCGGCCGTGGAGGCGATGGCGGAGGAGGGCATCGACATCTCCGCCGAGACGCCCAAGGTGCTGACCGACGAGGCGGTCGAGCAGTCCGATGTGGTCGTCACCATGGGCTGTGGCGACAGCTGCCCGATCTACCCGGGGAAGCGCTACGAGGACTGGGAGCTCGACGACCCGGCCGGCAAGGGTGTGGCGTCCGTGCGCCCGATCCGCGACGACATCAGGCGCCGCGTGGTGGCCCTCCTGGAGTCTCTCGGCATGCGCCCCGTGGGCGCGTGAGCGGCATACACTCCTCGGACACCCGACCCCGACGCCCACCGGTGCCATGCAGACGTTCGTCCCGTATGCCGCGTTCGAGGACACCGCCCGCGTCCTGGACCCCAGGCGGCTCGGCAAGCAGCGGGTCGAGGTCATCCAGATCGTGCGGGCCCTCACGGTGCCGGGGTACGCGTGGGCGTCGCACCCCGCAGTCCTCATGTGGAAGGGGTACGAGGAGGCGCTCGGCCGGTACGGCCTGACGATGTGCGGCGTGTGGGCCGAGCTGGGCTTCGCCGACACCTGCGCGTCCACCATTCGGGAGGACCTCGCCGCAGCCGGCATCGACCGGATTCGGAGCTACGACGAGCTGTTGGACGCCGGTGCCCTGCCACCCTGGCTCTTCGACGACGACCTCCAGCGCACGCACCGCTCCGCGCTCGTGCGCAAGGACCCCGACCACTACGGTCCGCTCTTCGCCGGTGTTCCGCCCAACCTCCCCTACCACTGGCCGGTTCGCTCACCGGCGGTCGTGGAGCGCGAGCGCCGCCGCGCCGAGAACGCCGAGCGCCGGGACGAAAGCGCACGCCAGCGGGGTGCCGAACGCGCGGCACGAGAGCTCCAGGCGGCGCGGCGACGCCGCAGCGAGGCGGCCCGGCGAGGATGGCGGACGAGGTCCGCCCGAGCAGCGGCCCAGCACGCCGCGTCGTCCGAGGCCCCCGACGGGTCCGGACCGACTGGGCCGACTGGACCGGCCGGACCCCAGGTTGCCGCGGGCGACGGCTGACCCGCGGCAGTCGACCGAGCAGGACACGCGGAGAACAGGCACCCGCGTTCGGCGTGTCCTGCCCCCTCGAATGCGCCGGCGACCCCGTCGCCCCGGGTCAGCCGGTGTGCCCCAACCGCCATACCGTACGCGAGGAGAAGGTCTCGCCCGGGCGGAGGACCACCGAGGGGAAGTGCGGCTGGTTCGGTGCGTCAGGGAAGCCCTGGGTCTCGAGCGCGATGCCGGCCCGCTCGGTGTAGCGGACACCCGAGGGACCGACGACGGAGCCGTCGAAGTAGGCGCCGGAGTACACCTGGAGTCCCGGGCGGTCGGTGAGCACCTCGAGCCCGAGACCCGAGCGGCCGGTCAGGCGTGCCACCGGCCGGAGCCCGCTCCCGGACAGCACGAAGTTGTGGTCGAGACCGCCGGCGTACCCGAGCTGCTCCGACGCCTCGGCGAGCACGTCGGACAGGCGCCGAGGGCGCCGGAGGTCGAAGGGCGTGTCGTCGACAGGAGTCACCTCGCCGGTGGGGATCATGTCCGGCCGCACCGGGGTCGTGGCATCGGCGTGCACCTGGAGGAGGTGGTCGTCGATGGTGCCGCGGCCCTCCCCGTCGAGGTTGAAGTAGGCGTGGTTCGTGAGGTTGACGACCGTCGACCGGGTCGTGGAGGCGAGGTAGTCGATGGCCACGTCACCGGGAGAGAGGCTGTAGGTGACCGAGACCCGCAGCTCGCCGGGGAAGCCCTGGTCGCCGTCGGGGCTCGTCAGCGACAGCGTCACGGCCTCCGGACCGGTGGACTCGACGTCCCACTCGCGAAGGTCGTACCCGTCCGGCCCGCCGTGCAGCGCATGGCCGCGGTCGTTGGTCGGGACCTCGTACTCGACGTCGTCGAGCGAGAAGCGGCCGCCGTCGATGCGGTTCGCGACCCGGCCCACGACGACCCCGAAGTAACCACCGACGGAGGCGTACGCCTCCACGTCCCGGTGGCCGAGGACCACGTCGGTCTCCGAGTCATCGGGGCCGGTGACCACGAGGCGGCGCACGGCCGCCCCGGTGCTGAGTACTTCCAGCCGGATGTTGTTGCTGCGCATCTCGATCCGACGGGGGGACGTTGTCATCGGGCGATCCTTCCAGACCCCGGCGCAGAGCGCGTCGCACCTGTCCGTGCCAGCCATGGCGCCGGGTCCCCGACCACCCGCTCGAGCTCGACGTATGCGGCCCCCAGGGCACCGGGAGCCGGGTCGTTGCCGGCCGTCTCGATGGTGGGCGGCACCCACCTCGCCGAGAGGACCCTGCCTCGCAGCGTCGACTCGAGACGGGGTCGGATGAGGTGCGCGACCTCCCGGAGGTGCCCGCCCAGCACGATGACGGGGATGTCGACGAGGTTGACCGCTCCGGCGACCGCGCACCCCAGCGCCCAGGCCGCACGGTCGACGGCATCCGACGCTCGTGCGTTCCCAGCGTGGACCCGGTCGGTGAGCGCGGATGCCGTGGCCTCCGGGTCGAGTCCGGCCGCCGCGAGGAGCGCCCTCTTTCCGGCGTACTGCTCCAGGCACCCCGTCGAGCCGCAGGGGCACCGAGGCCCGGACGGGTCGACCGTGAGGTGGCCGATCTCGCCGGCCCAGCCGTGGCGGCCGGCCAGCGGCGTCCCACCGAGGACGACGGCCCCCCCGATACCCGTCTCTCCGGACACGTAGATGAAGTCGCGGAGCCGCCCCGGTCGTCCCGGCCGTTCCGACGACACGGTGCGAGACGCCAGGTCGGCCTCGTTGCCCACGACGAGCGACAGGTCACCGAGGTGACCCGAGAGCGCGGCCGGCAGGTCGACGTCGGACCACCCGAGGTTGGGCGCGCGCAGCAGCAGCCCGGAGCCCGGGGAGACGATCCCCGGCACGGCGAGGCCCGCTCCGACGAGGACGAGGCCGGGGGCCGAGGCGACGGCCTCGGCAGCGAGGAGCGCGAGGCGGTCGAGGACGGCGGCCGGGTCGGAGGACCGTAGGTCGTCGGCCGCGACGCGCCGGCCGCGCACGGCACCCGCGAGGTCCACCACGAGGGCAGCGAGGTAGCCGACGTTGACCTGCAGGCCCAGCGCGGCGAACCGACCGCCGTCGGGGACGAGCGGAGTGCCGCGGCGTCCTGGGCCCGCCCTGGCGACGGGTTCCAGCTCCGTCAGCACGCCGCCGCTCACGAGGTCGTCGACGAGCCGCGAGACCGTCGAGCGGGTCATCGCCGTGGTGTGGGCCACGTCGGCTCGGGTAGGGGGCTGGGTGGCGGCGAAGACGGTCCGGGTGACCAGCGCCAGGTTCGCCGCCCGGATGCCGGCCTGGTCGGAGCCTCCGGCTCCGGCGGAGGTCGAGCCCGGCGCGGCGGCGGTCGGGCCAGGCGCGGCGGCGGTCGGCGGCGGCGGCAGGTTCGGCACCCCTTGACGGTAGCGGGTCCAAGGCTTTAGTTTTGTCAAACAACAAATATGAAGGAGCAGGCTCATGTCGGTGGAGACACGTCGTCCCTCAGCTGAGGACAAGTTCTCGTTCGGGCTCTGGACGGTCGGCTGGACGGGGACCGACCCGTTCGGCACCGCCTCGCGGCCCGCCCTCGACCCGTGGGAGTACTCCGACCGTCTCGCCGAGCTCGGCGCCTGGGGGATCACGTTCCACGACAACGACGTCTTCCCGTTCGACGCCGACGAAGCCACCCGTCGTGACCGCCTCGGCCGGCTCAAGGACGCGGCGGACAAGGCGGGGTTGACGATCGAGATGGTCACGACGAACACGTTCACCCACCCGGTCTTCAAGGACGGCGGGCTGACCTCGAACGACCGGTCGGTGCGCCGGTTCGGCCTCCGCAAGGTGCTCCAGGCCGTGGACATCGCCGCGGACATGGGAGCCAGCACCTTCGTCATGTGGGGTGGCCGTGAGGGGGCCGAGTACGACGGGTCGAAGGACCTCTTCTCCGCCTTCGAGCGCTACAAGGAGGGGTTGGACACCGTCGCGGGCTACATCAAGTCCCGTGGCTACGACCTGCGCATCGCCCTGGAGCCCAAGCCCAACGAGCCGCGGGGCGACATCTTCCTGCCGACCCTGGGCCACGCGCTCGCGATGATCGCCGAGCTCGAGCACGGCGACATCGTCGGCCTCAACCCCGAGACCGGCCACGAGCAGATGGCCAACCTCAACTACACCCACCAGCTGGCCCAGGCGCTGTGGTGCGGCAAGCTCTTCCACATCGACCTCAACGGTCAGCGCGGGCTCAAGTACGACCAGGACCTCGTGTTCGGCCACGGCGACCTGCTCTCGGCGTTCTTCACCGTCGACCTGCTCGAGAACGGGTTCCCGGGGAGCCCGGACGCACCGCGCTACACCGGCCCCCGCCACTTCGACTACAAGCCGTCACGCACCGAGCACATGGACGGTGTGTGGGCGTCGGCGGCCGCCTGCATGTCGACCTACCTGCTCCTCGCCGACAAGGCGCGGGCGTTCCGGGCCGACTCCCGCGTGACCGACGCCGTGGCGTATGCCGGGGTGCCGGACCTCGCCACACCCACCCTCGACGACGGAGAGACGGTCGACACGTTCCTCGAGGGCGACGACGGTTTCGACGCCGAGAAGGCCGCCGAGCGCGACTACGGCTTCGTCCGGCTCAACCAGCTCGCCCTCGAGCACCTCATCGGCTGAGGACGATGCCCCTCGTCGCCGGCGTCGACTCCTCGACGCAGTCCTGCAAGGTCGTCGTCCGGGACGCGGAGACGGGTCGGCTCGTCCGGTCCGGCGCGGCCCCGCACCCGATAGGCACCGAGGTCGACCCGGAGGCCTGGTGGGCGGCCCTGGAGGCAGCAGTGGCCCAGGCCGGGGGGCTGGACGACGTCGCCGCCCTCTCGGTCGGTGGCCAGCAGCACGGCATGGTGTGCCTGGACGCGCAGGGGCGGGTGGTCCGCCCCGCCCTGCTGTGGAACGACACCCGATCGGCCCAGGACGCGACCGACCTCGTTCACGCCCTCGGCGACGGCGACGCCGCGGCCGGCGCAGCGGGCTGGGCCGACGCCGTGGGCAGCGTGCCGGTGGCCTCGATCACGGTGAGCAAGCTCCGCTGGCTGGCTCGCCACGAGCCGGAGCACGCCGGGCGGGTGGCCGCCGTGGCGCTCCCGCACGACTGGTTGACGTGGCGCCTCACCGGCTCCTCGTCGATCGACACCCTGACCACCGACCGGTCCGACGCGTCGGGGACCGGCTACTACGACGCCGTCCGTGGCACGTACCGGCGCGACCTGCTGGCGCTCGCCCTCGACGGCAGGGCCGGCGACAGCGTGGGCCTCGTGCTGCCCCGGGTGCTGGGTCCGAGCGAGGCGGCCGGTGTCGGTGACCCGCGACGTGGGTGGGAGCACCTGGTCCTCGGCCCTGGGTGCGGGGACAACGCCGGTGCCGCACTCGGCCTCGGGCTCGAGGTGGGGCAGGCCTGCCTGTCGATCGGCACCTCCGGGGTGGTGTCGGCGGTGTCCGACACACCCACCGCGGACCCATCGGGGCTGGTCACCGGCTTCGCCGACGCGACGGGACGGTTCCTCCCGCTGGCGTGCACCCTCAACGGCTCCCGGGTCCTCGATGCCGTTCGCAGCATCCTCGGCGTCGACCACGCCGAGCTGAGCCGCCTCGCCCTCTCCGCGGAACCGGGCGCGGCCGGCCTCGTGCTCGTGCCCTATCTGGAGGGGGAGAGGACCCCCAACCTCCCGACGGCCACCGGGTCGCTCCTCGGGCTCACCCTGGAGTCGACCACTCGGGCCAACCTCGCCCGGGCCGCCGTCGAAGGGCTCCTGGGCCTGATGGCCGGCTGTGTCGACGCCATGACGGCGCAGGGGATCACCATCGAGCAGGTGACGCTCGTCGGCGGTGGGGCGCGGTCGGAGGCGGTGCGCGTGCTTGCCCCGGCGATCCTCGGCGTCCCCGTGGTCGTCCCCCCACCCGGCGAGGCGGTGGCCGACGGGGCTGCCCGACAGGCGGCGTGGGTCCTCTCCGGCAGCGAGCAGCCGCCCGCCTGGAAGGCGGATGCCGTGGAGACGCGGGTCTCGGCGCCGGATGGCTCGACGCGCGACCGCTACCGCCGGGCCGCCACTGCGGTGACGAGCCTGGTGGCGTCCGCCGGCACCCCCCTGTAGTGGTCGACCCTCTCAGCGATAACCGGCCGCAATTCACCTGGTAATCAACTTGACAGTTGATCAACCAACATGTTGAATGAGTTCCATGAGCACCGCAGAGGAGCGAGTGGACCTGGGCTTCACCGCCCTGGCCGACCCGGTGCGGCGCGCGATCATCGCCCGCCTCAGCCGAGGCCCGGCAACGGTCAACGAGCTTGCCGAGCCGTTCGGGATCTCCCTCCAGGCGGTGTCCAAGCACATCCAGGTCCTCGAGCACGCGGGCCTGGTCACCCGCACACGGGACGCCCAGCGGCGGCCCGTCCACCTCAACCCGGCGGCGCTCGAGGCACTCACCGCCTGGATCGACCGCTACCGGCTAGTCCACGAGCAGCGGTTCCGGCGTCTCGACGCCGTCCTCAGCCCCCCGTCGGCCACGGAGGTCGACACCCCACCCACCGAACAGGAGCAGTCATGAGCAACGACCTTCACCTCGACATCCCGGCCGGCGTCCCGTGGATCGACTTCACCCGGGACTTCGACGCTCCGGTCGCCGCGGTCTTCGAGGCGCACCGGGACCCGGACAAGGTCCGTCAGTGGCTCGGCCCGCACGGCTACCAGATGGACATCGACAGCTGGGACTTCAGGACCGGCGGCGGTTACCGCTACACGCACATCAGCGACCACGGCACGTTCGGCTTCCGTGGTGTCTTCCACACGATCCGCGAGAACGAGTTCGCCCTCCAGACCTTCGAGTTCGACGGGGCGCCCGACGAGGTGGCTCTCGAGTTCATGTGGTTCGAGGACCTGGGGAACGGACGCACGCGACTCCGCGGGCGCAGCATCGGCCGCACCGTCGAGGGCCGCGACGCGATGGTCGAGTCCGGCATGGAGAAGGGCATGGCGGAGGGCTACGACCGGCTCGAGGAGCTCGCTCGCCGCTGACACACCAGGGATGCCGGGCCTGCGGGTCGCGGGCCCGGCATCCGCCAGTTCGCTGCACCCATGGCCGGCGCACGGCATACCGGCATCCCACCCCCACCGAAGGAGCACCATGGACTGGACCCTGGAGGTCGTCGTCGTCCCGGTCAGCGACCTGGCGGCGTCGATCGCCTTCTACCGCGACCAGGTCGGCTTCGCGCTCGACCACGAGACCCGCAACGAGCACATGCACGTCGCCCAGCTCACCCCACGGGGCTCGGGCTGTTCGATCGTCATCGGTGACCTGCCGTCGCAGAACCAGATGGCGCCCGGCACGCTGCACGGTCTGCAGCTCGTCGTGGCGGATGCCGCGGCGGCCCGGGCGGAGCTCGTCTCCCGCGGCGTCGAGTGCAGCGAGGTGGTCGTCATCGACGAACGCGACGGCGGCACGCTGTTCGGGTTCTCCGACCCCGACGGCAACTCGTGGGCGGTGCAGCAGCTCCGCGCCCGGGCCGATCGACCGCTCATCCCACGCGCCGCGGCCGAGCTGGGGTGAGCCGAGCGGGCGGGCCAGGCGTCGCGCCGCGGTCTCAGCCGGCGTCGGCGCCCGAACCGCGCTCGGTCGCCTGGTAGCGCTCGCGGAGGCGGTCGCGCACCCCGTCGGGGGTGTAGGACCGGCGCTCGCGCTCACTCCGGGCGAGGAGGGCGCCCGTCGCCACGACGCCGACGACGCCGGCCAGGCCGGCGAGCTTCCACAGGCGGTTCGATGCGGGCACGCAGACACCCTAGCCAGGCGTTCGGCACACTGTCGCCATGGTGCGCACCCGGACGACGGTTCCGTTCCAGGAGGCCGTCGAGGCGACCCGGACCGGCGACCTCTGGACCTTCCGCGGCGGGACGGTGGCTGACCGGGTCATCCAGACGGCGAGCAACGCACCCGTCAACCACGTCGGCATGGCGGTCGTGCTCGACGACCTGCCGCCGCTGATGTGGCACGCCGAGCTGGGCCGCTCCCTGCGCGACCACTGGACCGGTGGCCACCACCGGGGTGTCCAGCTGCACGACCTCCGCGAGGCGGTGACGACCTGGCAGGTCCGCTACGGCCAGCGTGCCTGGCTGCGCCAGCTGACCCCGGACGTCACCGCGGAGCAGGAGGACGCGCTCCTCCGCACGATCGCCCGGCTCGACGGCGTCTCGTTCCCCTCGTCCGCAGCGCTCGCCTGGCGGTGGCTCCGCGGTCGCGACGGTCACCTCACCCGCCGCGCCGCGGAGCACAAGGCGACCCGACCGGAGGACGCCTACTGTGCCGAGGTCGTCGCTGTGACCCTCGAGGAGATGGGCGTCCTCGAGGGGAGCGCCCCGTCCAACTGGTACGACCCGGGGAGGTTCTGGAGCGGCGACAGCCTGCCGATGCGCGCAGGGTGGTCCTACGGCGTCGAGGTCGAGGTGGCGCGCGCCTCGCGCTGACGCCGCACCCACGGCATCCCGACGGCGACGACGCCGACCGCGAGCACCGCGGCCGCCGCGAGCGCACCCCACAGGAACGACCAGGCGGCGATCGCGACGCCTTCCCAGACGAGGTTGGTGAAGACGAGGTCGGGTCGCGCCCGCCCCGCCAGCCAGGCGCCCGCGACGAAGGCCACCGAGGTCAGGACCATCAACCCCACCGTGATCCCCGCCGAGCGGGCCACGGCACCCGCCGTGGGGGCGGCGAGCCCTGCCTCCTCGTCGGAGTCCACGCGGTGGGCGAACGTCTCGAAGACGTCCGGGACGGGGCGTGAAGGGCGGCGAGGCATGACCCGAGCATACGGTTCGCGTCGGCGCCGTCCTGGCCGAGCAGCGCGACGCACGGTCCGAGGGCCGCCGCTACCTCGGCCTCGACGTCCTCCACCATGCCCAAGCCGTCGACACCACTCAGGAGATGCCAGACGACCTGAACCTGCAGGCCATCACGGCCTGACCCAACGACGACGACGGATCACCCGCCGTACACCACCCCCCGGATTGACCCGCTACGGTAGCCGGATGGGCCGTTGATGTCTCGGCTCGTTCCCTACAAAGGAGTAGACGAATGCGACGATCTCGCACAGTCGCCATCACCGGAGCCGTGGCCCTGGCCATCAGCGGTCTCGGCGTCGCGGCGGCGGCAGCAGGACCCGCGACCGCGGCACCGGCCGTGGGCACGGCCACCAGTCAGGCGCGGACCTTCCAGGTCCTGGCCAAGGCCGGCGTCTCGGCCGACGCGCTGGCCCGCACCCTGAGGGCGGCAGGGGCCACGGTCACGGCCAAGAACACCGCGATCGGGCTCGTGACGGTCACGTCCAGCGACGCCCGGTTCGCGGCCAAGGCCCGGGCTCTGGCCGGCGTCAAGGGGGCCGCCGCAGACCGTACGGTCGGTCGGGCGCCCACTGACCTGAAGGTCAAGCCGGACCCGGTCGAGAAGGAGCACGTCTTCAACAGAAGCCGCGCCAACGGCTCCACCAAGCTCCCGGCCGCTCCCGAGGATGCCGACCCGCTCGACGGCCTGCTCTGGGGCCACGAGATGGTCGACGCGTTCGAGGCCCGCGCGCTGGAGACCGGCGACAAGGTGCGGGTCGGCATCCTGGACACCGGGGTCGACGGCGACCACCTCGACATCGCGCCGAACT
Source organism: Ornithinibacter sp. (assembly GCA_029266735.1). Lineage (GTDB taxonomy): Bacteria > Actinomycetota > Actinomycetes > Actinomycetales > Dermatophilaceae > Fodinibacter. Next base: position 5,518 of record JAQSWG010000053.1, on the reverse strand, counting down.
TCGATGCCGCCCTCTCTCGCAACTTCGCACAGGACATCCCCGCCGTCGACGGCGCCTGTGAGTTCGCGGGCTGCCTGGACCCGGCGGACCACGACGACAACGGGCACGGCACCCACGTCGCGGGAACCATCGGCGCGGCGCTCAACGGGGTCGGCATGAGCGGAATCGCTCCCGACGCCAGCCTCGTCAACATTCGCGGCGGCCAGGACAGCGGCTACTTCTTCCTCGGCCCGGTCGTCAACGCCCTCACCTACGCGGGCAACAACGGCCTCGACGTCGTCAACATGTCCTTCTACGTGGACCCGTGGCTCTACAACTGCCAGGGCGGTGCGCCCGAGGACCAGAAGTACCCGGAGGCCGTCGCGGAGCAGAACCTCATCATCGACGCGATGACCCGGGCCCTGGGCTACGCCACGGCTCACGGCGTCGCGCTCGTCGGTTCCCTCGGAAACAACCACGAGGACCTTTCCAAGCCGCGGCACGACTTCTCCAGCCCCGACTACGACAACCCGCTCTACACCTGGGACACGGCTCCCTGGGAGCGGACGATCGACAACGCCAAGTGCTTCGACCTGCCGGTCGAGGGTCCGAACGTCATCGGCGTCTCGGCGCTCGGCCCGTCGGGGGCGAAGGCGGACTACTCGAACTACACGACCGACCTCACCTCCGGTGAGATCGAGGTCTCCGCTCCCGGTGGCTGGTTCCGCGACGGTATCGGGACGGACTCCTACCGCACCAACGGCAACCTCATCCTGTCGGCAGCCCCGCTGCACGTCCTGCAGGCGAGTGGTGAGGTCGACAAGAACGGCAACATCACCAAGCTCGGCCGGGACCTCGGTGTGCTGAAGTCGTGCGAGAACGGCAAGCACAACGAGAACACGTCCGAGTGCGCCTACTACCAGTGGCTGCAGGGCACCTCGATGGCCGCCCCGCACGCCTCCGGTGTCGCGGCGCTCGTCGTGGCCGCCCACGGGTCCGGAACATCCGAGGCGAACTTCGGTCTCGCCCCGGCTCAGACCCGCGCGATCCTCATGGACACCGCGACGAACCACGCCTGCCCCCAGCCCCCGCTGCAGACCTACCTGGACGAGGGCCGGTCGGCGGAGTTCAACGCGCTCTGCGTCGGCACCGCGGACTTCAACGGGTTCTACGGCGACGGCATCGTCAACGCGCTGGCGGCCGTCAGCTGACGACCGCGACAACGCACCATCCGGGATGCCGTCCGCTCGACCGAGCGGGCGGCATCCCGCTGTGTGCACTCACCCCGCGGCGAGAGCCCAGCCGAGCGATGCGGCACCGAGGCCGAGGCCGAGGGACAGGGCGACGTTCGCCACGGCGTGGTGGGGCCGGCCGTCGGCCATCGCATCCCACAGCTCGAGGGCCAGCGTCGAGAAGGTGGTGAGCGCACCGCAGAAGCCGATGCCGACCAGGGCCAGCGGCCAGCCGGTGCTGCCACCCCCCGCGAGGAGTCCGAGAACGAGGGAGCCGACGACGTTGACGACCAGCGTGCCGGCCGGCGGTGTCCCCCCGAGCTCACGCACGGTGTGGCTGGCCAGGTAGCGCACCGGGGCCCCTACCGCGGCGCCGGCCGCCACGAGCAGGGCGTCGAGCCCGTTCACGGGCCTGGCCAGATGCGCTGACCCACGACCGCACCGGCGGGAACGGCGAGCGTGCCGAGGAGGAACGTCGCGCCGACGTAGAGCAGGGCGACCTGCACCCGGTCGACGGTCGCGAGGGCCACCACCTCCACGGCGAGCGCCGAGAAGGTCGTCCAGCCTCCGAGCATGCCGACCCCGACGAAGGGACGGGCGAGCCGGTGCGAACCCGGTCGGTCGACGAGGAAGGCGACGAGCAGGCCCATCGCGAAGGCCCCGGTGACGTTGACGAGCAGCGTGGCGGAGGGGAAGCCATCGGCCGGCTGGGGGACTGCCAGGCCGACGGCATACCGGCCGAGGGATCCGACCACCCCACCGAGGGCGACGGCAGCCAGGACCACTGGCTCGACCACTGTGCCCGGCTCGACCACCCGTCAGTCCCGGATGGTCTCGAGGTAGTCGGCGATCCGCCCGATGGCCTCGGTCAGGGTGTCGACGTCCGGGAGGGTGACCAGCCGGAAGTGGTCGGGCTCGAACCAGTTGAACCCGGTGCCGTGCGTCACGAGGATCTTCTTCGCCCGGAGGAGGTCGATCACGAACGCCTCGTCGCTCTCGATGCGGTAGACCTGCGGGTCGAGCCGCGGGAAGCAGTAGAGGGCGCCGCGCGGCTCGACGCACGAGACACCCGGGATCTCGTTGAGCAGGCGGGAGGCGAGCTTGCTCTGCTCGTGGAAGCGCCCGCCGGGCACGATGAGCTCGGTGAGCGACTGGTAGCCGCCCAGCGCGGTCTGGATGGCGTGCTGCGCGGGCACGTTGGCGCACATCCGCATGTTGGCGAGCAGGGTGAGGCCCTCGAGGAAGTCCTCGGCCAGGTGCTTGGGGCCCGACACCATGACCCAGCCGGCGCGGTAGCCACAGACGCGGTAGGCCTTGGAGAGCCCGCTGAAGGTCAGGCACAGCACGTCGTCGGCCGCATGGGTCGCGGCGTGGTGGTGGACGGCGTCGTCGAAGAGGATCTTCTCGTAGATCTCGTCGGCCATGACGACGAGACGATGCCGTCGAGCGATGTCGACGAGGGCACGCACGGTCTCCTCGGAGTACACGGCTCCGGTGGGGTTGTTCGGGTTGATGACGACGATCGCGTGGGTGTTCCCGGTGATCTTGGCCTCGATGTCCTCGAGGTCCGGGTTCCAGCCGTTCGCCTCGTCGCAGCGGTAGTGGACGGCCGTGCCGCCCGAGAGCGTGACGGCGCCGGTCCACAGGGGGTAGTCCGGCGCGGGCACGAGGATCTCGTTGCCGTCGTCGACGAACGCCTGGAGCACCATCCCGATGAGCTCGGACACGCCGTTGCCGATGTAGACGTCGTCGACGCCGGTGTCGGTGAGGCCGTGGGACTGGTAGTACTGCGCGACCGCGGTCCGGGCGGAGTAGATGCCCTGGGAGTCGGCGTAGCCCTGGCTCTCGGGGAGGTTGTGGATCATGTCCGCGACGATCGCCTCGGGTGCCTCGAACCCGAACGGGGCGGTGTTCCCGATGTTGAGCTTGAGGATCTTGTGGCCCTCGCTCTCGAGCCGATGGGCCTCGACGAGGATCGGGCCGCGCACGTCGTAGCGCACGTGCTGGAGCTTCTTGCTCTGGACGATCCGACGCATGGCGGTCAGTCTCGCAGCACGGCGGGTGACGACGGTGTTACGGATGCCGACCGGCGCTGCGGCCGCGTGCCGGGGCGGCCCTAGCCTTGCTCCCGTGGTGCGGATCCTGCTCGTCGAGGACGACGCGACGGTGCGGGACGCCGTTGCGGGCTACCTCACGCGGAGCGGGCACCTCGTGGAGGCCGTGGCAGACGGGCAGTCGGCGGTCGAGAGCTTCACCCGTTCTCCTGCCGACCTCGTGGTCCTCGACCTCATGCTGCCCGGCATCGGAGGGTTCGAGGTGTGCCGACGGCTGCGCTCGATGCGACGCGACCTGCCGCTGGTCATGCTCACCGCCCGGGGCCAGGAGCACGAGCGCGTCCAGGGCCTTCAGCACGGAGCGGACGACTACGTCACCAAGCCCTTCAGCCTCCGGGAGCTCGAGCTGCGCGTGCGATCGGTGCTGCGCCGGGCAGCGAGCCCACCGGCGGAGGTCACCGGCGTCCTGCGGGACGGTGACCTCGTCGTGGACCTCGGAGCCCGGAGCGTCGAGCGCTGCGGCGCACCGGTCGCCCTCACCGCCCGAGAGCTCGACCTGCTGGTCTGGCTCGTGCAGCACCCGGGCGTCGTCTGGTCGCGCGAGCAGCTCATCCGCGAGGTGTGGGGATGGGACGTCGGGGACTCGTCCACGGTGACCGTGCACGTCCGCCGCCTCCGCGAGAAGGTCGAGGTGGACCCCGGTGCGCCGGTGCGGCTCGTCACCGTCTTCGGCCGGGGCTACCGGTGGGACCGGACCGAGCCGGGCGGACAGTGATGCGGGTGTCAGGCGCCGTCGAAGCCGCTCAGCAGCAGGAAGAAGATCAGCAGGCCGACCACGGCAGCAGCCAGGCCGGCGACCACTCCGACGAGCACCGCCCGTCCGCGGGTCGCGTCCGGACCGGCCAGCGCGGGCACCATCCGACCGACGAGGGCGCCGACGGCGGCCATGAGCAGCAGCTGCACCGGGATGATCCAGTTCTCGGTCGACTCGCCGTCGAGAACCGCCGCGACGAGCGGGAGGCTCAGCACTCCGAGCACGAGGAGAATGACGAGTGCTGCGACACGCTGCGTCGACACGACGGCCACCGGCCTTCCTGTTGGGGGCCCCGCCGTCGGGGCCCTGGGTGCGAGGGTAGGGCCAGCCGGCCCGTCGTGCACAGGGTCGCGGGCGGGGTCGTGAGACGCGGCTGGGAAGGACACCGCCGTGGCACCTGAGGCGAACGCCGTCGTCCTCTCGGCCGTCGTCACCGGGGTCGTCGGGGCGCTCGGGGCGCTCGTGCTCGCCCGGGTTGCTCGGGAGCGACCGTCGGTGGCCGCCCTCGGTGCGCCGATCGCCCTCGTCGCAGCCCTGGCCGCGGGAGTCGCCGTGGCGAGTCGCTCCATGCTCATCGGCGAGGATGACTACCGCACCCTCGTCTTCGTGCTCCTCGCCGGCGCACCCATGGCCGTGCTCGTCGGCGTCGTCCTCGCCCGGCGGGTGTGGCGGCTGGAGCAGGACGCCGCCCGCGATCGCGCGGACCGGGAGCGCTCCCGCGCGGTCGAGGAGTCCCGTCGGGAGACGATCCGATGGCTCTCCCACGACCTGCGCACCCCCTTGGCCGGCATCCGCGCCCTGGCCGAGTCACTCGAGGAGGGGGCCGTCCCCGACACCGCCGCCGCGCACGCCCGGATCGTCCACGAGGTGGACCGGATGGACGTGATGGTCGAGGACATCGCGGAGCTGTCGCGGCTGCACGGCTCGGCAGCAGCCCTCCGGACCGAGGCGGCCTCCTTGGACGACCTGGTCTCGGACGCCGTGGCCACCGTGGCCCCGCTCGCGGCGGCCGCAGGGGTCGAGGTGGTCGCCACCGCCCTGTCCGGCTCCGTCGCGGAGGTCGATGTGCGCTCGATGACCCGGGCGCTGACGAACGTCGTGCGCAACGCGGTGCAGCACACGCCCGCTGGTGGCCGCGTCGAGGTCACCACACGAGGTTGGGGCAGCGGCGTGGCGGTCCAGGTGGCCGACCAGTGCGGCGGCATCCCGGATGCCGTGCTGCCGCTCGTCTTCGACCCGGGGTGGCGTGGGGACTCCGCTCGGCACGACCGGGGGATGGGTCTCGGCCTCACCATCGCCCGGGAGGTCGCCCGCGGCCACGGTGGCGACGCGGCTGTCGCCAACCGGGACGACGCCACGGGGTGCGTCGTGACCGTCTCGCTGCCGGCCGGAGGCGTGCTTCTTACCGGGCGATGACGACCTGCGCCGGGAGGTGGCAC
>JAQSWG010000138.1 GCA_029266735.1 Ornithinibacter sp. | reverse complement strand
CGGGTTCTTCCCGAAGCCGGTCCTGGACCTCGTCAACCCGGCCGTCGAGCGGACCCTGCAGTTCGTCGGCGTCTCCGATCCCACGCCCGCCCTCGCCTCCGGGAGTGACCAGTGATGCCCGCCGCCGAGTTCCAGGCCGTGCAGGTCGACTACGCCGCCGTCGCACCGATGCTCGTCGTCGCCGCGGGCGCGCTCGTCGGCGTGCTCGTCGAGGCGTTCGCGCCACGCCGGAGCCGGCAGCGCGTCCAGGTCTGGCTCACGACGCTGACGCTGCTCGCGGCATTCGCCGTCCTCCTCCTGTGGTCGCGCGAGTCGATGACCGTGACCCTCGGTGGCTCGGTCGTCGTCGACGGCGTCTCGCTCTTCCTCATGGGCGCCCTCCTCGTCCTGTCGGCTCTCGCCGTCCTCGTCATGGCGGAGCGCTTCGGCGGGGTGGGATCCGACGCCTTCACGCCGATGGGGTCGTCGACGCCCGGCTCTGCGCAGGAGGACACGGCCACGCGGGCGGGCTATGCGACGTCCGAGGTCTTCCCCCTCGCGCTCTTCGCGGTCCTGGGCATGATGGTGTTCGTCACCGCGAACGACCTCATCACGATGTTCGTCGGCCTCGAGGTGCTCTCCCTGCCGCTGTACGTCATGACCGGTCTGGCTCGGCGCCGCCGCCTGCTCTCCCAGGAGGCGGCCCTGAAGTACTTCCTCCTCGGCGGATTCTCCAGCGCGTTCTTCCTCTTCGGTGCCGCACTCCTCTACGGGTATGCCGGGTCCGGCGACCTCGAGGCGATCTCGACCGCCATCTCCACGGCATCCGGTGACCTCGACGGGCTCCTGATCCCGGGGGTCGTCCTCACCATGGTCGGCCTGCTGTTCAAGATCGGTGCGGTGCCGTTCCACTCCTGGACCCCGGACGTCTACCAGGGTGCGCCGACCCCGGTGACCGGGTTCATGGCGGCCTGCACGAAGATCGCCGCGTTCGGGGCACTCCTGCGGCTCGCCTACGTCGGCGTCGGCGCGAACCGCTGGGACTGGGAGATGGGCCTGGTCGTCGTCGCGGCCCTCACCATGGTCGTCGGCGCCGTCCTCTCGGTGACCCAGACCGACGTCAAGCGCCTCCTCGCGTACTCGTCCATCGCGCACGCGGGCTTCATCCTCGTCGGCGTGCTCGCGTTCTCGCAGGCTGGGATCGGCGGTGTCCTCTTCTACCTCGTGGCCTACGGCTTCATGACGGTCTCGGCCTTCGGCATCGTCGCGATGGTCCGACAGGGCGGCTCGGAGGCGTCACACCTGTCCCAGTGGGCCGGTCTCGGACGACGGCACCCCGTCGTGGCCGGGACGTTCGCCTTCCTGCTCCTGGCCTTCGCCGGGATCCCGTTGACCTCGGGGTTCACCGCGAAGTACGCCGCCTTCGCGCCCGCGGTGGCATCCGGGACGACGGGCACGGTGCTCGTCGTCATCGCCGTCCTCGCGTCGGCGGTGACGGCCTTCGTCTACGTCCGCCTCATCGTCCTCATGTACTTCACCGACCCCACCGGTGACGACGTCGTCGCCCTCGTTCCGTCCATCCCCTCGACCGTCGCCATCACCGTCGGTGTGCTCGTCACCGTGGTCGCCGGCATCATCCCGGGGCTGGCCCTCGACCTTGCGAGCTCGGCGTCCGAGTTCCTCCTGTGACGCCGGTGACTGCGGAACCGGCGCAGCGGGGCACCCCCTCGGTGCTGGAGCTGCCCGGTGCCTCGGACCGGCTCCGGGCCCGGCTCACCGACGGCCTCAACGCCGTCAACGACCTCATCGAACTCCGGGTCGACCACGAGGACCCCTTCATCGCCGAGGCCGGGTCGCACCTCACCGCCGCCGGTGGCAAGCGGTTCCGGCCGTTGCTCACCCTGCTGGCGGCCGAGCTCGGCCGCGGCATCGACGAGCGCGTCGTGGCCGCCGCGGCGGGTGTGGAGCTGACCCACCTCGCCTCCCTCTACCACGACGACGTCATGGACGAGGCCGACCTGCGGCGCGGTGCCCCCAGCGCGAACTCCGCCTACGGCAACTCGACGGCGATCCTCGTCGGCGACCTGCTCTTCGGCACCGCCTCGGACATCGTCGCGGACCTGGGTCCGCGTGCGGTCAAGATCCAGGCCCAGACCTTCGTGCGGCTCTGCTCCGGCCAGATCCGCGATGCGCGCCGCGCTCCGGCCGGCACGGACCCGGTCGACTACTACCTCCACGTGCTGGCGGACAAGACCGGCGTCCTCATCGCGACCGCCGCCCGGTACGGCGCCATGTTCGGGGGGTGCCCACCCGAGGTCGTCGCGACGATGAGTGAGTACGGCGAGCGTCTCGGCATCGCCTTCCAGCTCGCCGACGACCTCATCGACATCGCATCGGAGACGGACGAGACCGGCAAGCGGCCGGGCACCGACCTGCGCGAGGGCAAGCAGACCCTGCCCGTCCTGCACGTGCTCGCATCCACGGATCCTCGTGACGCACGGCTGCGTGCGTTGCTCACCGGCGACCTCACGGACGACGCCGACGTGAGCGAGGCGCTGGCGCTGCTCCGGGTCCACCCCGCCATGGACCGTGCCCGCGAGCACACCCACGCCGTGGCGCGTTCGGCGCAGGACGTGCTCGTCCACCTCCCGGGCAGCGACGCCAAGGACGCACTGCACGCCTTGGCGACCGGCGTGGTCACCCGAGTCGGCTGACGTCTGCGACGGAGCTCTTTCGCTCCCGATGTCACCGGAATGACCGCGCCCACCCGCGTCATGTCGAGGCGCCAACGGCGTCTTCAGGGGTGTCGGATGCGCGTGGAGGGCTCCATCCCTTGTTGCGACATCACCATGCATGGATCTCCAGCAGAAGGGTCGTGCGTCATGAGGCTGTGCACGGAATGCACCCAGAGCTCCGACGCGTGGAGCCAACAGACGGCACCGCCGGGGCGGTGTAGCGAGTGTGGCCGGGCGTTCGACGTGCAAGGGACGCCGATCCCTGACGAGAGCGTCACGTGCCCATTCCATGAGCCGATCCTCGCGAGCTGCCCACACACGAGCGCCGACGACGCCCCTGCGCCCGCGGCCTCCTGGCTCGTGGACGCGACTCCTGAGGGAGGCCGAGCCGCGCCGTCACCGCACGACGTTGGATGACGAACCACACCGTCCGAACCCGAGCGCAGGTCGGGTCCGGATCACGGACGACGACCTCGGTGAGCTCGCTGCGGGAATGCGGGCGCTGTCGGAGCAGGTCGCCGAGGGCGACAGTGTTGACGGACCGTTGGAACGGTTGGTGCTCGTGGCTGTCGAGCGAGTGCCCGGGGTGCGGTGGGCCAGCGTCAGCATGCTTCGCGGCGGCCGGTTCACCACGGCCGCATCCACGGATGACAAGGCAGTCCGCGCCGACGTGTTGCAGTACGAGATCGGTTCAGGTCCCTGCGTGGACGCGGTGCTCCAGGACTCGCTGTACGTGACGGGGAAGCTCTGCAGCGATCCCCGCTGGAGCGAATGGGACCAGCGGATCAGCACCGAGGTGGGAGTGAACAGCGTGCTGGCGCAGCGACTGCACCTGCAGGACCAGGGCGTAGTGGCCGGGCTCAACCTGTACTCCGACGAGTACGACGCCTTCGACCGGGCGGCGGTTGGGGTCGCCTTGATCCTGGCGACCCATGGTGGTCTGGCGGTTTCGCACTCCTTGGCATCGCATCGTGCCGGGACCCTGAGCAGGGCTCTGCAGAGCAACCGCGAGATCGGGATGGCCATGGGCATCCTCATGCAGCACCACCGATTCACCCGCGAGGAGGCGTTCGATGTGCTGCGCGTCGCCAGCCAGGACTCAAACCGCAAACTCGCAGACATCGCGGCCCACGTGGTGGAGACGGGCACCCTTCACATCGACCACCGCGGCGCCAGGACCTGAGCCGAATGCCAGGGAGCGCCGACGAGGGTGTCGAGGTCGTCGGTCACCGGGACAGCATCGCACTAGGGTCGGCACCGTGACCGCCGAGGACCATTGGGACGGGGCGACTACAGGCCTGCCCACCCCGCTCGTCGCCGTGGACCTCGACGCCTTCGACGCCAACGCCGACGACCTCCTGCGGCGCGCCGGCGGGCTCCCCGTGCGGGTCGCCTCGAAGTCGCTGCGGTGCCGCGCCCTGCTCGACCGCGTCCTCGGCCGCCCGGGCTTCGCCGGCGTCATGGCGTATGCCGTGCCGGAGGCCGTGTGGCTGGCGAGGGAGG
>JAQSWG010000137.1 GCA_029266735.1 Ornithinibacter sp. | reverse complement strand
GCGCGCAGCTCGGCGCCCAGGGCCAGCACCTGGTCCACCTCCTCGCGGTGCGTCCGGACCAGGGTGTTGAGCAGCCATGCGGCCGTGGTGGGCTTGCGCAGCTTCTGGATCCGCTCGGCCAGCTCAGCGTCACCTGCCGCCCTGGCCTCCTTCGCGCGACGGTTGCGCTCCGTCGTGAAGTCGCCTGGCGCCACGGCGTACAGCTCGTGGGCCGTGTCCTCCAGGCTGCTCACGACCTGAGCATGACATGGGTCGGAGCGGCGAAGGCCCCGCTCACTGCGAGAGGAGGAGGTCCAACCGGTCGAGGAGGGCCTCGAGGGCAGCCTCGAACTCTGCCTCGGTGTGGTCCTCGGCGAGCAGGTCGGCGGTCCGCAGAAGAGTGGGGTAGTCCGACACGTCCGCCTTCGGGCTCGGCGCGGGGACGGCCGCATCCCCCTCGTCCAGGGGCTCCTCCACCGGGCCGGTCGTCGCTCCGTGCTCGGCCGCATCGAGAAGGAGGTGCCCGAGCAGGAAGCTCGTGAAGATCCGGTAGGCCCCCACCGCCTGTCGGTCGGTGAACCCACGACTGGTGAGCGCGCCGAGGAACTCCTCGACGAGACGCAGGCTGCGCAGGGGCGGGCGGAGCCACGGTGCTGACGGGTGCCGGGTCGCAACGAGCGGGAACACCTTCGGGTGATCCACGGCGATCGTCCGCACGGAGTGGGCGAGCCGCTGGAGCACGGCCTGCCAGCCGTCGAGCGGCCCGGTCACGTCGTCCGGCCGTAGGCGGATCCTGTCGACGAGGTCGTCGACCACAGCCTCGAGGAGGTCCTCCCGGCCGTTGACGTACCGGTACAGGGCCATCGCCTCGACCCCGAGCCGGGCTCCCAGCGAGCGCATCGTCAGCGCGGTGAGGCCCTGCTCGTCGATGACGGCGATCGCCTCCTCCACGATCACTCCACGACTGAGCGGCTGGCGGGCCGCTCCTCGTGGTTGTCCGGCATCCGACATCGAGTCCTCCGATCCGCGTCCATCCTCTGGCATCCCGGCCGCGGGTTCGAGTCCGCGCGCCAGCCGCGGCAGGCGCCGCTCCGGCGCGCAGGCGCCTGAGGATCACATCTTTGTCGAAGGTTTACCTCGTAAACGAGCGGGCAGTGCGTCATGCACCGGCCCGGTCGGCGTCTTCAGAGGCGTCCGGGCAAAGCCCCACAGAAAGTGAGACAACCGTGGAAGACGCACTCGACGACGCCCTCACGGCCGTCGTGACGTTCGTTCCGAAGCTCGTGCTGTTCCTCGTCATCCTCGTGATCGGTGTCATCGTGGCCCGGCTGCTGGCGAAGGCCGTGAACGCCATCCTCGAGCGGGTCGGCTTCGACCGGGCGATCGAGCGCGGCGGAGTCGCCCGCGTCATGGAGAAGTCGAAGTACGACCCCTCCGACATCCTCGCGAAGATCGTCTACTACGCCGTGCTGCTGTTCACCCTCCAGCTCGCGTTCAGCGCCTTCGGCCCGAACCCGATCAGCGAGCTGCTGACCGCGATCATCGCCTTCCTGCCGCGGGTGTTCGTCGCCATCGTCATCGTCGTCGTGGCCGCGGCCATCGCCGCCGGGGTGAAGAGCCTCATCCAGGGCACCCTGGGGGGCCTGTCCTACGGACGGACGCTCGCCAACATCGCGGCCGTCTTCATCCTCGGTCTCGGCATCATCGCCGCTCTGAACCAGGTGGGTATCGCGACCACGGTGACCACCCCGGTGCTCATCGCGGTTCTCGCGACGATCGCCGGCATCCTCATCGTCGGCGTGGGTGGCGGACTGGTCCGCCCCATGCAGAGCCGCTGGGAGTCCTACCTCACCAAGGCCGAGGCCGAGGCTCCGCGCATCCGCCAGGAGGTCGCCATGGCGCCGAGCGTCACGGAGCAGGTGCGGGACAAGAAGGAGCAGATGCAGTCCGACTACCGGGCTCCGACCACGGTCGACAGCCAGGCACCGACCGCCGTCTACGACCAGAGCGTGGGGGCGACCGCGTACGACCCCAACGTGCCGGCCACCGCATACGACCCCAACGAGCCGTCGACCGCGTACGACCCGAACCGACCGTCCACGGCATACGACCCCAACCAGCGGTACTGACCGGGCCTCGGCCCCACGTCCGACACCGATGCACACCAACACCACCATCACAGGAGGAAGCGCATGAGCATCGACCAGAGAAACATCGGCACCATCATCGGCCAGCCCGTCCACGGCTCCGACGGCCAGCGGATCGGCGAGGTCGGCCAGGTCTACCTCGACGACGAGACGGGTAGGCCGGAGTGGGCCACCGTGCGCACCGGCCTGTTCGGGACCAAGGAGAGCTTCGTCCCCGTCTCGCAGGCAGAGATGACCGACGACGGTCTGCGGGTGCCGTACGACAAGGACCTCATCAAGGGTGCCCCTCGTGTCGACGCGGACCAGGGTCACCTGTCGATGGAGGAGGAGACCGAGCTGTACCGCCACTACGGGCTCGAGTACTCCTCGGGACGTCGCGACCGCGGAACCGTGGGCCACGACACGTCGGGACCCAGCACCGACGACGCCATGACCCGCTCGGAGGAGCACCTCGAGGTGGGAACCCAGACCCGCGAGGCGGGCCGGGCGCGGCTGCGCAAGTACGTCGTCACCGAGCAGCAGACCGTCAACGTGCCCGTCACCCGTGAGAAGGTGACGCTCGAGCGCGAGCCCATCACCGACGCCAACGTCGGCGCCGCAATGGACGGGCCCAGCATCTCCGAGGAGGAGCACGAGGTGGTTCTGCACGAGGAGAAGCCGGTCGTCCAGAAGGAGGCCGTCCCGGTCGAGCGAGTGCGGCTCGGCAAGGACACGGTCACCGAGCAGGAGAAGGTCACCGAGGAGGTCCGCAAGGAGCGCATCGAGGCCGAGGGCGTCGACGAGCGGCGCGGCGACCTGCGCTGAGCGCCCCGGCTGTGCCGCGGCCCGCATACCCCGCGGGCCGCGGCAGAGCGCGTCGCAGGGGCACCACGCCCCGGAAGGGAGCACCATGAGCACCAACCCGGACGCGACACCCGCTCGCCACCGCGACGGCCCGCTGCCCGAGGACCGGGTGGACCAGCGGTATGACGACGTGCGAGCGGCTGGTGTCGGCTCGACGGTCCCGGCGGCGATTCCCACCCGGCGGGAGGTCGTCGGCCTGGAGAAGGAGCAGTACGGCGGGATCAAGGTCGGCTCGGCCTTCTTCGGGTGGCTGACCGCCACCGGCACGGCAATCCTCCTCACCGCGCTCGTCGCCGCCGCGGGGGCGGCTGTCGGTCTGGCGACCGGCACGACGCCCGAGGACGCGGCATCCGAGGCGACGAGCGACCCGGCCACCGTCGGCCTCGTCGGCGGGGTCATCCTGCTCGTCATCCTCTTCGTCGCCTACTACTGCGGCGGCTACGTGGCCGGACGGATGGCCCGGTTCGACGGGGCGAAGCAGGGGTTCGCCGTGTGGCTGTGGGCCGTGGTGGCCGCGATCGCGGTAGCCGCCCTCGGAGCCGCCGCCGGCGACGAGTTCAACGTCCTCGCGAACCTCAACAGCTTCCCTCGCATCCCCGTCGGCGAGGGAGACCTCTCGACGGCCGGCATCCTGGCCGCCATCGGCGTGGCGGTGGCGAGCCTCGCCGGGGCTGTCCTCGGTGGTCTGGCCGGCATGCGCTTCCACCGCAAGGTCGACCGCGCGGGGCTGGGCGACTGACAGCAGTAGGATCCGAGAAAGGAGGAGTGTCATGCAGATCGACAAGCAGGAGATCCTCGAGCTGCTGAGGAGCCGTGGTGAGCACGACACCGCCGACCAGGCGGAGAACGAGCTCCCGGACGAGGTGGACACCGACCAGCACCGCGCCAAGCTCGAGCAGCTGGGAATCAACCCTGCGGACCTGCTCGGCGGCATCGGTGGCACGTTCGGCTGATCTCCGCGGCACGCGGCAGTGAGGGGCGGCCCACCTTCCCGGACGCCGTGGAGCACACCACATGACGCGACGTCGCGGGGGAGTCCGGTTCCGACCGGCTGCCGCTGACGTGGTTCCCCGTCGCCATCGCCTTCGCCGGGGTCGCGTCATGGATGGGCGCCCGCAGGGTCTTCACGGATGTGGCGAGAGACGGAACGACCAGCGGCCTGCGGCGTCGAGATGCCGACGGGATGCCCCGACCATGATGGAGGCGGTCGCTCTGGCAAGCCCGCTGCTGGTGCTGGGGCTGGTCCTGCTGCTGTACCGG
>JAQSWG010000052.1 GCA_029266735.1 Ornithinibacter sp. | reverse complement strand
CAGCAGCGCGCGAAGGCGGATGGGGAGTGGTGGAAGGCTCGCCAGCACCGCGAGCGCGACAGCGACGCGCACCGGCGTCGACGAGAACGTGGTGGCATAGAACTCCCACGCGTTGTGGAGCCTGGTCGAATGGCTGATGCGCTGGGCCTGGTACGCGGCCGTGAAGTCCAGCGTGCTCCTGACGTGCTCGACGCCGACCACGACGATGAGCCACGTCGCCACGAGCGCCGCCGACGCGGCCACACCGAGACTGCACCCGATGAGGACCTGACGGCGGCGAGAGAGCAGCACCACGAGGACGAGGGTCAGGCCCGCGGCGGGAGCCATCACGGGGTTGCAGAGCGCCGCCAGCACCGCGGCCACGCCGGCGCCCGCAGCCCACCGGCCGTCGGTCGACTGTGCCGCACGGGCTCCGGCGCTCGCTGCGACGAGGAGCAGGAGGTTGGGAGAGGTGTTGTAGGAGATCGTCGTGAGGTTGTAGGGGGCGGGGATGAGCGCCGCCACCACCGCACCGCCCGCCACGGCAGGCCCCACCATGGGGCGCAGCGCTCGCCAGGACACCCACCCCGCGACAGCGGTGAGGAGGACGAAGCTCACCCTGGACGCGAGGATGACCCCCTCGTTCCCGACCAGATGGAGCCACACCCAGACGAACGGCGCCGCGGGCAGCGACCCCAGCGCCTGGAGGTTCATCTCGTCGGCCAGGGGCAGGTCTCCCTGCGCGAGACGCATGCCGAGCCCGACGACGTGGCTCCCGTCACCGAGGTCGAGGCCGACAGTTGCGCGCCAGGACCCCGCAGCCAGCAGTCCCCCGAGGAGCAGCGCCCTCGTGACGAGGCGGCGACGCCGCCCGGTGTCGGCCAGGCCGGATGCCGTCGTGGTGACCCGGGTCACCGGACCGATGGCGCCCGCCGTCTCGGTCAGAGGTTCTTCTGGATCTCGGCCCACTGGCGCTCGACGTCGTCGAGGCCACCGCACATGAAGAACGCCTGCTCGCCGACGTGGTCGTAGTCACCGTCGCAGATCTTCGTGAACGCCTCGATCGTGTCGACGAGGGGCACCGTCGAGCCCTCGATGCCGGTGAACTGCTTCGCGACATAGGTGTTCTGCGACAGGAACCGCTGGAGGCGACGGGCCCGGTTGACGAGGATCTTGTCCTCCTCGGAGAGCTCGTCGATGCCGAGGATGGCGATGATGTCCTGGAGCTCCTTGTTGCGCTGGAGGATCTGCCGGACCCGCACCGCCGTGGTGTAGTGCTCCTCGGAGATGTAGCGGCGGTCGAGGATACGGCTCGTCGACGTCAGGGGGTCCACCGCGGGGTAGATGCCGAGCGAGGCGATCTCACGCGAGAGCTCCGTCGTCGCGTCGAGGTGGGCGAACGTCGTCGCGGGAGCGGGGTCGGTGTAGTCGTCCGCCGGCACGTAGATCGCCTGCATCGAGGTGATCGAGTGACCACGCGTCGAGGTGATGCGCTCCTGGAGCACGCCCATCTCGTCGGCGAGGGTCGGCTGGTAGCCGACGGCCGACGGCATCCGGCCGAGCAGCGTGGAGACCTCCGAGCCGGCCTGCGTGAACCGGAAGATGTTGTCGATGAAGAGGAGGACGTCCTGCTTCTGGACGTCCCGGAAGTACTCCGCCATCGTCAGCGCCGAGAGGGCCACCCGGAGGCGGGTGCCCGGCGGCTCGTCCATCTGGCCGAAGACGAGTGCGGTCTGGCCGAGGACGCCGGCCTCCTCCATCTCGACCATGAGGTCGTTGCCCTCGCGCGTGCGCTCGCCGACGCCGGCGAAGACCGAGACGCCACCGTGGTCGCGCGCGACGCGGGCGATCATCTCCTGGATGAGGACGGTCTTGCCGACGCCCGCCCCGCCGAAGAGGCCGATCTTGCCACCGAGGACGTACGGGGTCATGAGGTCGATGACCTTGATGCCGGTCTCGAACATCTGGGTCTTGGACTCGAGCTGGTCGAAGGCAGGAGCGGTGCGGTGGATGCCCCATCGCTCGTTGACCTCGAGACGCTCACCCTCGGCGAGGTTCATCACCTCGCCGGTCGTGTTGAACACCTTCCCCAGGGTGACGTCACCGACGGGCACGGTGATCGGGCCGCCGGTGTCCTGCACCGGCGTCCCACGCACCAGGCCGTCGGTCGGCTGGAGGGAGATGGCTCGCACCATGTTGTCGCCGATGTGCTGGGCGACCTCGAGGTTGAGGGCCTTGGTCCCGCCGCCGACCTGCACCTCGGTCGTCAGCAGGTTGTACTGCTCCGGCATCGCGTCGACGGGGAACTCGACGTCGACGACGGGGCCGATGATCCTGGAGATGCGGCCGACGCCGCCGGCCTGGGTGGCCTCGGTCTGGTCTGTGGCAGTGGCAGTCATGGTCTCTCTCTCACTCACGTGCTCTCGGCCAGGGCGCTGGCGCCACCGACGATTTCGCTGATCTCTTGGGTGATCTCGGCCTGTCGTGCCTGGTTGGCCAGCCGGGTGTACTTCTTGATGAGCTCCTCGGCGTTGTCGGTCGCCGACTTCATCGCGCGCTGCCGGGCCGCGAGCTCCGATGCGGCGGCCTGGAGCATGCAGTTGAAGAGGCGGGCGTTGACGTACTTGGGGAGGAGCGCGTCGAGCACCTGCCCCGCGCCCGGCTCGAACGAGTACAGGGGCAGCAGGTCGTCGTCGTCCGGGGCCTCCTCGCCCTCGACGACCTCGAGCGGCAGGAGGCGGATGACGTCCGGCTCCTGGGTCACCATGGTGACGAACCGGGTGAAGACCACATGGACCTCGTCGATGCCGCCCTCGTCGGTCGGCGTCGTGAAGTCGGCGACGAGCCGCTCGCCGACCTCCCGGGCCAGCTCGAAGGTCGGCTTCTCCGACGAGCCGCTCCACTCCGCCGCGGGTTCCCGGTGCCGGAACCGGTAGTAGCCGATCACCTTTCGGCCGAGGAGGTAGGGGACGACCTCCTTGCCGTCCTCGCGGAGGGCGGCGACGAGGCGCTCGCTCTCCTTGATGACCGAGGAGCTGTACGCCCCGGCGAGCCCGCGGTCCGACGTCATGATGACGACGGCGGCACGACGGACGTCCTCGTGCTCGGTGGTGAGGGGGTGGTCCTCGTTGGAGAACGTCGCCACCGCCGACACCGCACGGGTCAACGCGCGGGCGTAGGGGGTGGACTCCCGCACCGCCTGCTGCGCCCGGACGACGCGCGAGGCGGCCATGAGCTCCATGGCCCGCGTGATCTTCTTCGTCGCCGTGACGGTTCGGATGCGCTGCCGGTACTCCCGGATCTGCGCTCCCATAGGGTTTCCGCCTCTCGTTCGTCTGCTGACTTGACCGGCCGGCGGCCCGGTGCCGGTGCACCGGGCCTGCGGGTCAGCGCTTCTGCCTGACGATCTGCTCCTGCTCGGACTCCTGAGCACGTGCCGCGGCGTCCTCCTCGGCCTCCGAGCCGGCCTGGACCCCGTCGGCACCGCGTGCCTCGAAGAGCTTGGTCTTGAACGTGCCGACCTCGGTCTCGAGAGCCTGCTCCGTCTCCTCCGCGAAGGTGCCCGTCTCGCGGATCGCCGCGAGGAGCTCACCCTTCGTCCGTCTCAGGTGGTCGAGGAAGTCCGCCTCGAAGCGGCGGACGTCCTCCACCGCGACGTCGTCGAGCTTCCCCGTCGTGCCGAGCCAGATCGAGACGACCTGCTCCTCCACCGGGAAGGGAGCGGCCTGACGCTGCTTGAGGAGCTCGACGAGTCGGGCGCCCTTCGCCAGCTGGGCGCGCGACGCCGGGTCCAGGTCGGAGGCGAACATCGCGAACGCCTCGAGGGCGCGGTACTGCGCGAGGTCGAGCTTGAGGCGGCCGGCGACCGACTTCATCGCCTTGATCTGCGCGGCGCCGCCGACCCGGGAGACCGAGACACCCACGTCGATCGCGGGACGGACGTTGGAGTTGAACAGGTCGGCCTGGAGGTAGATCTGGCCGTCCGTGATCGAGATGACGTTCGTCGGGATGTACGCCGAGACGTCACCGGCCTTGGTCTCGATGATCGGCAGCCCCGTCATCGACCCCGCGCCGAGGTCATCGGAGAGCTTGGCACAGCGCTCGAGCAGCCGGCTGTGGAGGTAGAAGACGTCGCCCGGGTACGCCTCGCGTCCCGGCGGGCGTCGCAGGAGGAGCGACACGGCGCGGTACGCCTCGGCCTGCTTGGACAGGTCGTCGAAGACGATGAGGACGTGCATGCCCTGGTACATCCAGTGCTGGCCGATGGCCGAGCCGGTGTAGGGGGCGAGGTACTTGAAGCCCGCGGAGTCGGATGCCGGGGCGGCGACGATGGTCGTGTACTCCATCGCGCCCGCCTCCTCGAGGGTGCCCCTCACGCCGGCGATGGTGGAGCCCTTCTGACCGATGGCGACGTAGATGCAGCGCACCTGCTTGTCCGGGTCGCCGGAGTCCCAGAACTCCTTCTGGTTGATGATCGTGTCGACCGCGACCGTCGTCTTGCCGGTCTGTCGGTCTCCGATGATGAGCTGGCGCTGGCCACGGCCGATCGGCGTCATGGCGTCCACGGACTTGAGCCCCGTCTGCAGCGGCTGATGGACCGACTTGCGCTGGACGACGGTCGGAGCCTGGAGCTCGAGCGCGCGGCGCTCGTCGCTCTCGATGGCACCGAGGCCGTCGATGGGGACTCCGAGGGGGTTGATGACCCGGCCGAGGAAGGCGTCACCGACCGGCACGGAGAGGACCTCCCCGGTGCGCTTGACCTCCTGGCCCTCCTCGATGCCCGAGAACTCGCCGAGGATGACGACGCCGATCTCGTGCACGTCCAGGTTGAGGGCAAGTCCCAGCGTGCCGTCCTCGAACTGGAGGAGCTCGTTGGTCATGGCCGACGGCAGACCTTCGACGTGGGCGATGCCGTCACCGGCGTCGGTCACGCGGCCGACCTCCTCGCGGGAGGCCGTGCCTGGGTCGTAGGACCGGACGTAGCTGTCCAGGGCGTCCCGGATCTCCTCCGGACGGATCGAGAGCTCCGTCATGTTCTGATCTTCTCCTCGGTCACCGGCCCTCGCGGGCCGAAGTCTGTGGTCGGGTGGTGCGTCTCTGGTGGTGGGTGCTGGTCGGGGATGCCGGTCAGCCGCCGGTGACGTGGCGCCGCGCCTCCTCGATCCGGCGCAGGACGGTGCCGTCGACGACCTCGTCCTCCACCTGCACGCGGATGCCGCCCATCACGCTCGGGTCGAGGACGACCTGCAGCGTCACGGACTTCCCGTAGTGCGCCTCGAGCGCGCTGCGCAGACGGGAGTGCTGCTGGTCGGTGAGCGGCGCCGCCACCGTCACGAGGGCGGTGACCTCCTCCCGGCGCCTGGCCGCGAGCTCCAGGTACGACTCCATGACCCGGTCGAGCCGCCGGCCACGGGGGGCCCGGACCGCCTGCTCGGTGAGCCGGATGGTCTCCGGGGCTGCCTTGCCCTCGAGCAGCTCGTGGACGAGTGCCACCTTGCCGGATGCATCGGTGTTCCGGCTGGAGAGGGTGTCGCGCAGGCCGGTGTTGCCGGCCACGATGCGCTCGAACCGGAAGAGCTCGTCCTCGACCCGATCGATGCGCCCCTCACGCTCGGCCCGCGCGAGGAAGGCCTGGACGGCGAGCGACTCGAGCGTGTCGCCGAGGTCGCGCTCGGCCGCCCAGCGCTGACCGGCGACCTCCGCCACGAGGCCGGAGGTGGTCTCACCGACCTTGCCGCCGAAGAGGGACCGGGCCAAGCCCTGCTTGTCCCCGGAGTCCCGGGACGGGTCCGCCAGGGCCCGGCGGAGCGAGGCATTGCCGTCGACGACGGTGGTGACGGCGAAGAGCTCCTCGGCCAGGGTGTCCCAGCCCGAGCTCCCGGCCAGCGCGGCGTCGAAGGCGAGCTGGACCGCCTTGGCGGCGCCACGCGACGAGCCACGCATCAGGTCTCCCTACCCGCGGGTGCGACCTTCTCGGGCGTGACCTCGCCCGCCTCGAGCTCGGCCAGGAAGCGGTCCACGATGCCCTTCTGGCGGACCTCGTCCTCGAGGGACTCCCCGACGATCTTGCTCGCGAGGGAGGTCGACAGCGAGCCGACCTCCTGGCGGAGCTGGACCACCGCCTGCTGGCGCTCCGCCTCGACCTGGCGCTGGGCCGACTCGGTGATACGCGCTGCCTCGGACTGCGCCTGGCTGCGCATCTCCGCCACGATGGAGGCGCCCTGCTCTCGGGCGGACTCTCGGATCTCGTTGGCCTCGGTGCGGGCCTCCGCGAGCTGGGCGTTGTACTTCTCCAGCGCCGCGCGGGCCTCGGCCTGGGCCTGCTCCGCCTGCGCCATGCCGCCCTCGATGGCCGCGGCACGCTCTTCGTACATCGCCTCCATCCGCGGGACCACCTTGCTGGAGAAGATCCAGTAGAGGATCCCGAAAGCGATGATGCCGATGATGATCTCGGCCGGGTGAGGCAGCAAGGGCAGCGCCTCGGGCCAGCCCACGTCTTCGGCTGCCATCACGGGTGCGAGAACCACGTCGCTTCCTATCTCTTCGAGCGGAGGGGTCGTCGGTGTCGTCAGCCTGCGAAGACGAACACGAACACGAGACCGAGGATCGCGAGCGCCTCGGTGAGCGCCATGCCGGTGAAGGCGATGGTCTGGAGCATGCCGCGGGCCTCGGGCTGACGCGCGACGCCGTTGATGTAGGCGGCGAAGATCAGACCCACACCGATACCGGGGCCGATGGCCGCAAGGCCGTAGCCGAGGTAGGTGATTTCGCCGGTGATCTCGGCGACGACGGCGGTGTTCATGCGGTTTCCTTTCGAGGGCACCGGGTGGGTCCCGATGTCGGAGATGGGTGTTCAGTTGGTCCTTCGCGGAGCCGTGGCCGACTCGTGATCAGTGCTCCTCACTCACCGCATCGGAGATGTACAGCGCGGAGAGCAGGGTGAAGATGAATGCCTGGAGGAACTGCACCAGGAGCTCGAAGAAGGTCATCACGATGCCGAAGCCGAGCCCGAGGATGCCCGACGCCTGGATGAAGAGGTTGCTCCCGTGGACCAGGAGGTACTCCCCGCCGAGGATGAAGACGAGGAGCATGAGGTGGCCGGCGAGCATGTTGCCGAAGAGTCGCAGGGCGAGCGTCAGCGGCCGGATGATGAAGTAGGTGAGGAACTCCAGGACGAACATGATCGGCCGCAGCCACATCGGCAGCCCGGGGGGGACCAGCGACTTCAGGTAGCCGATGACACCGTGCTTCCGGCGCAGGCCCACGGTGTGGTAGACGACGTAGACGATGAGCGTCAGCACCATGGGGAAGGCGATCCGGCTCATCGAGGGGAACTGCACGAAGGGGAGGATTCCCATGACGTTGTTGAACAGGATCAGGGTGAAGAGCGTCATCAGCAGCGGCACGAACGGGCGGAAGTCCTTGGCACCGATGACGTCCCGCGCGATGGTGTTCCGCACGAAGCCGTAGGCCTGCTCAGCGACCCACTGGCGCTTGCTCGGCACGACGGTGAGCTTGCCGGCGACGGCGAGGAAGAAGAAGCCGATGATGACGACGGACGCCATGACGACGAAGGCCGGTCGGGTGAGGGTCCAGTTGCTCGTGTCGCTCCCGATCAGCGGCCACCAGAAGGACTCGATCCCGGGCGCCTGGAAGCCCTCACCATCGGCGGCCGAGACGCCGCCTTGAACCCAGTGTGCGGGAACCACGCTCAGGCTCACAGCCTCTCCTCGGGAAGTGCACGGGCGCCGAGGAAGGGCGCCACGGTGAACGGGACGTACGCTACCGGACCCTCGCGGGTGGGTGGGACGCCGAGTGAGGCCGTGATGCTGCTGGTCACCGGCCTACCCCTGACCGGTGGGCGGGTCGTAGACGGGCACCCGGGCCCTGCGCAACGCGCGCATCGCGAAGACCTGCCAGACGAGGGTCACGACGAGCGCGACGACACCCAGCGAGACGCCGTCGACCGTCGGGGCGTCCTTGAACAGCAGGATGACGAGCAGCAGGGCGATGACTTGGCCCAGGTACACGGCCATGGCGACGGCGAAGAACGCGTGAGGGCTCGAGCTGCGGACCAGGCGGCTGAGGAGGAACATGCCGGAGGCGAAGAACCCGACGGACACGACGAGCCCAATGAGGCCGCCGGCCAGTGCATCCGAGCCACCCCTCCAGAGCACCACACCCACGACGGCGAACACCCCGGCCACCGTCGACGGCAGCAGCGCCCCTCGCAACATCGCTCCGAAGGGGGCGCCGGCGTGCGGCTCAGTGCTCGGGCTGGGGTCGGTCATCGGTGATCGGCCTCTTCGGGTCGTGACGGATGCTCTCCGGACGGCTTGTGAAAGTTATCACAAGCGGTTCGCGCGGCGCGAACCCGGCCCGCGGACCGGCGTCCGGCACCGAGCTCACACGCGACGGGTGAGGATGACCCAGATGGTCCGGGCGATGATCTCGAGGTCGAGCACCGGCGACCAGTTGACGAGGTACTGCAGGTCGTAGCCGAGCTTGTACTGCGCGTCGGTGTGGTAGCGGCCGTGGATCTGAGCCAGCCCGGTGAGGCCGGGCGGCACCTCGTGCCTGCGGGTGTAGCCGGCGATCTCCTTCTCGAAGCCGGCGGTGAGCTCCGGCCGCTCCGGGCGCGGGCCGACCACCGACATCCGCCCGGTGAGGATGTGGAGGATCTGTGGCAGCTCGTCCGCCCGGGTGGCCCGGACCCAGCGGCAGGCCGGGATGACGCGCGGGTCCCCGTCGCTGGCGAGCCGCGCCACCCCGTCGCCCTCGGCGTCCAGGCGCATGGTGCGGAACTTGACCATCTCGAACGTCACACCCCCGACGCCCACCCTCGTCTGCCGGTAGAACAGCGGCCGGCCCGCCGCGACGAGCTGGTACAGCGCCACGGCCCCCAGGAGGAGCAGCCAGACGGGCGCCGTGACGACGAGCAGGAAGAGGTCGAGGAGGCGCTTGAAGTGCCGCTGGGAGGAGGGCATCGTCTGCGGCAGCAGGAGGACGAACGGGAGGCCACCGACCTCTCGGAGCCGGTCCAGCCCGAAGAGCGTCTCACGCCCGGTGACCCGGAGCAGGGTCGTCACGCCCATCCTGTCGAGCCGCCCGATCGTCCTCGGGTACCACTCGTCGAGCCAGGCGGCCGTCACGAGGAGGACGTCCGTCGCGCGTGACTCGCGTGCCACGTCGACGACCGCCCGGTGGTGGTCGATCTCCGCGACGACGACGAGGTCGGCGGTGTTGGCGGCGAGGTGGCGCCGGGCCAGGTCGAGGTCCGCCTCCTCCCCGGCGATGATGACCCGCGGCAGGCCCTCACGCCGAGTTCGCACGGCCTGCACGATCGCCCGGTTGACCGCCACGGCGATCGCCGAGAGGACGATGACGGCGAGGAGGTTCTGGACGGGGAAGGGGAGGGCGCGCTCGATCAACGACCCCCGCTGGTTCACCAGGCCCGTCAGGGAGAGGTTGAGCAGGGCCACGAAGCTGCCCCCCGCGAGAGCGAGGCGGGCGGCGCGCGGCAGCACGGCGGCGCCGCCGAGCCGCGGCTCCCGCTCGTACAGGCCACCGAAGTAGAAGGCGGCGATGAAGATCAGCGTGGAGACGGAGAAGGAGAGCGCGTACGCGCCGATGGGGTACGTCGGCCACTGCCCCGGCGGGCCGAAGCGATAGACCATCGAGCCGACGGCGAGCCCGAACACCGCGAGGGTGTCGAGCACCATGACGAGGCGGAACCCCCGGCGGTTGAGCCGCCCGAGCAGGCGGGCGTCGCGCCGGGTGCTCGGTGCGGTCACGCGCGCATCGGCATCAGCGACCGTTCGCGTCCGGCCGGGCGTACGCGGGGAAGCGCGCCACGAGATCCGACACCGTGGCGCGCACCTCGCGCGAGACCGGGTGCTCCGGGTCGGCGTCGCCCTTGGTCACCGCCCGGTGGATGAGCTCTGCGATGGTGCGCATCTCGTCCTCGCCCATCCCCTGGGTCGTCACGCACGGCGTCCCCACCCGGATCCCGGACGCCACGTTCGGCTTCTGGGGGTCGAAGGGGATCGCGTTCTTGTTGAGCGTGATGCCGGCCGCATCCGCTCTCGACTCGGCGTCCGCGCCGGTGACACCGACCCCTTGAAGGTCGTGCAGGGACAGGTGGGTGTCGGTCCCGCCCGTCGTGGGCCGGATGCCGCGCGTCCCCAGCTCCGTCGCGAGAACCGCTGCGTTCGCGACGACGCGCCGGGCGTAGTCCCGGTACTCGGCTGTCGCGCACTCCTTGAAGTTGACGGCCTTGGCGGCGATGGAGTGCATCTGCGGTCCGCCCTGCATCATCGGGAAGACGGCCTTGTCGATCGCTGTCGCGTGCTCGGCCGTGCAGACGATCGCACCGGACCGAGGACCCCGCAGGACCTTGTGGGTCGTGAAGGAGACGACGTCGGCATACGGCACCGGGCTCTCGATGGCGCCGCCCGCGACGAGACCGATGAAGTGTGCGGCGTCCACCCAGAAGATGGCGCCCACCTCATCCGCGATGGCCCGGAACCGGGCGAAGTCGATGGTCCGCGGGATCGCCGAGCCGCCGGCCAGGATGATCTTCGGCCGGTGCTCGCGGGCGAGCTTCTCCACCTGGTCGTAGTCGATGTTCTCGGTCTCCCGGTCAACGCCGTAGTGGACGGCGGTGAACCACTTGCCTGAGAACGAGACCTTGGTGCCGTGCGTGAGATGTCCGCCGTGCGGGAGGCTCATGGCGAGGAGCGTCTCGCCGGGCTTGAGGAACGCGCCGTAGACGGCCTGGTTGGCACTCGCACCGGAGTGCGGCTGGACGTTCGCGTGGTCGGCACCGAAGAGCTGCCTGCACCGGTCGATGGCGATCTGCTCGGCCTTGTCGACCTCCGAACAACCGCCGTAGTACCGACGCCCCGGGTAACCCTCGGCGTACTTGTTCGACAGCGTCGAGCCGAGGGCGGTGAGCACCTCGGGGCTCGAGAAGTTCTCGCTCGCGATGAGCTGGAGGCCGCCCCTCAGGCGGTCGAGCTCGGAGAGGAGGACGCCGGCGATGTCCGGGTCGAAGGCCTCGAGGGCACGGAAGTCGGAGCCGTAGAACGTGTCAGTCATCGTCGGTGGTCTCTCGCTGCTCGCTGGACGTGGATGTGCCGGTGTCGCTGGGCTCGGAGAGCCCCGGCGCCTCGACGGTGTCGAGGCCGTCGGGCTCGGCGTGCGTCGACCCGGCGGCATTGAACTCTAGGGCGTCTCCACGGGACCGCTCGACGACGGCGAGGACGTCGGACTCCGAGAGTGCTCCGACCCGCAGGACGACGGGCTCGTCGCGGGTGCAGTCGACGATGGTGGACGCCAGGCCGCCCGGGGCCGGCCCGCCGTCGAGGTAGAACTCGACGGTGGCTCCCAGCTGGCTGGCGGCCTCCACGACGGTTCGGGACGCCGGGTGGCCCGTGCGGTTGGCGCTGCTCACCGCCATCGGCCCCACCTCGCGCAGCAGCTCGAGGGCGACGGGGTCGTCCGGCATCCGCAGGGCGACCGTGCCGCCGGTGTCGCCGAGGTCCCACATGAGGGACGGCTGCGCACGCAGGACGATCGTCAGGGGCCCGGGCCAGAACGTGTCGACGAGCGCCCGCGCGTAGGCCGGAACGTCGGTGGCGAGGCCGTCGATCGTTCGCTGGTCGGCGACGAGGACCGGAGGCGGCATGTCGCTGCCGCGACCCTTGGCTTCGAGCAGCGCCCGGACGGCGTCGGGCGAGAACGCGTCCGCGCCGACGCCGTAGAGGGTGTCCGTGGGAAGCACGACGAGCCGGCCGTCCCGCACCCCAGCGGCAGCCTTCGGGATCGCGTCCGCCCGCCCCTGGTCGGTCGTGCAGTCGAAGACGGGGCTCATGGGGCCAGCCTAGGGCCGCCGGATTCACGTGCACGGAGACGGCTCACCGGGCTCGTCGACCCCTAGTGTCGGCGGCGCGGGCATCCGCTCGTGATTCGACAACGAGAGGTGTGAGAACGACATGCGTGGATCTGGACTCATCTGGACCATCGTCGGGGTGCTGCTCATCATTGCCCTGCTCATCTTCATCCTGCCGAGCCTCTGACCGAGGCGGCACTCTCGGCGGCTCCGGGCGCCCGGCGCCCGGGGCCAGATCGAGCCGGTGGCGAGCCCAGCCCCCCGACGGTCGCGCACACCCCCGACGGTCGCGCACACCCCGGACGGTCGCGCACACCCGCCCCGGCTGACAACCGGAGCGCAGCAGTGAGGTGGACGGCTCGCGGGTGCGTCAGCTGGTCACGCCTCTCCGCACCGCCACCGTTGTTCGCGGCCGGCCGGTGAGGTCGAGATGGTCGACGACCTCCGTCCACCCGCCGGCCGCGAGCAGCGCCGCGGCCAGTGACGCGCCCTGGTCCTCCGCGTGCTCCATGACGAGGACCCCGCCTTCGCGGAGCAGCACCCCCGCCCTGGCCGCCACCGCACGCGGAACGGCGAGCCCGTCGTCGGACCCTCCGTAGAGCGCCAGCTCCGGGTCGTGGTCCCTCACCTCCGGGTCCACGGGCTCCGAGCCGTCGGGAATGTACGGCGGGTTGCTCACGACGACGTCCACCTGCCCCACGAGGTCGTCGAACGCCCGCGTCCCGTCGCCGAGGCGGATCTCCACGTCGAGGCCAAGGCGGTCGCGGTTGGCGACCGCCCAGGCGTGTGCGAGGTCGGACAGCTCGACGGCCAGGACGCGTGCCGCAGGGAGCTCGTCCTTCACGGCCAGGGCGATCGCGCCCGAACCGGTGCAGAGGTCGACGACCACAGGGTCGCGATCCTGGTTTCGCGCAACCGATATGGCCAGCCCAGCCGTCACCTCGGTCTCCGGACGCGGCACGAAGACCCCGGGGCCCACGGTGAGCGTCAGCCGTCGGAAGTGGGCCACCCCGGTGAGGTGCTGGAGCGGCACGCGCGCCGCCCGCTCGTCGACGAGACCGGCATACCCTGCTGGCTCGGCCGCGCCCACGACCATCGCCCGGCGCACCTCGGACGGGTGCACCTGCATCGCGTGCGCCGCCAGGGCAACGGCGTCGGCCTCGGCAGACCGGATGCCGGCCGCGGCAAGGCGCGCTGTCGCCTCGCGCACCGCGGTTCGAAGGTCGGTCATCGACCGGTCAATGCCGCCAGGCGGGCCGCCTCGTCCGCGTCCACGCACGACTGGATGACCGGGTCGAGGTCCCCGTCGAGCACGGCGTCCAGGTTGTGCGCCTTGAAACCGGTGCGGTGGTCGCTGATCCGGTTCTCCGGGTAGTTGTAGGTGCGGATGCGCTCGGAGCGGTCGACGGTGCGCACCTGGCTCGACCGTGCGTCGGCGTCGGCCGCCTGCCGCTCGTCCATCGCCAGCTGGTGGAGACGAGCGCGCAGGACGCGCAGCGCCGCCTCGCGGTTCTGCAGCTGGGACTTCTCGTTCTGGCACGAGACGACGACGCCAGTGGGGACGTGGGTGATGCGCACCGCGGAGTCGGTGGTGTTGACACTCTGACCACCGGGGCCGCTCGAGCGGAAGACGTCGATGCGGAGGTCGTTCGGGTCGATCGAGACCTCGACCTCCTCGGCCTCCGGCATCACCCACACCCCCGCGGCGCTCGTGTGGATCCTCCCCTGGCTCTCGGTCACCGGCACACGCTGGACGCGGTGCACGCCACCCTCGAACTTCAGGCGCGCCCACGGGGCATCGCCCGGCTGAGGGTTGCCGCGGCCCTTGATCGAGACGCGGGCGTCCTTGTAGCCCCCCAGGTCCGACTCCGTGGCGTCGAGGACGTCGGTACGCCAGCCGCGCCGCTCCGCATGGCGGAGGTACATCCGCAGGAGATCCCCAGCGAACAGGGCCGACTCCTCACCACCCTCGCCCGCCTTGACCTCGAGGATGACGTCGCGGTCGTCGTCCGGGTCGCGCGGGATGAGCAGCCGACGGAGCCGGTCCTCGGCCGCGGTCACCGTTGCTTCGAGTGCCGGGAGCTCTTCGGCGAAGGCCGGGTCCTCGAGGGCCAGCTCCCGCGCGGCACCGAGGTCCCCGAGGGCGCGCATCCACGCGTGGTGGGCGGCCACGGTGGGGCCGAGCGCGGCATACCGCTTGGCGACCTCACGCGCTCGGTCCGGGTTGGAGGCCACCGCCGGGTCGGCCATCCGGCGCTCGAGCTCGGCGTGCTCGGCGACGATCGCCTGGGCGGAGTCGAGCACGGGGGCCTCCTGGGAATGCATCGGGTCGGGCGGTCGGCGGTCGGGCGGGCGGGCGGGCGTTCCGGGCGGTGGGGCGGCCGGGGTCGGGCGGTCGGCGGTCGGGCGTCGGGCGTCGGGTGACGCCACGCTGGTGAGCGATGGAAACGCGACGCGCCGGCCCACCCTCAGGGCGGACCGGCGCGTCGACGAAGCTACTTGGCGGCCTTCTTGCCGTACCGGGCCTCGAAGCGGGCCACGCGGCCACCGGTGTCGAGGATCTTCTGCTTTCCCGTGTAGAACGGGTGGCAGTTGGAGCACACGTCGGCGTGGATGACGCCGTTCTTCGCGGTGCTGCGCGTGGTGAACGTGGCGCCACAGGTGCAGGTCACCGTGGTCTCCACGTAGTCGGGGTGGATGTCCTTCTTCACGAGTTCTCCTTGGATGTGTCCGGGTCGGCGGGCTCAGCACCGTGCTGCAAACCCTTGGCGCCCCGCCTGCGCCCCTCGTGAGGGAGGCGCTCAGGAAACGCGTCGCGTGCCGTGAACCGGTCCAGCGGTCAAGTGTGCCAGAGGTGGCGCACGTGGCCTAAACGGTAGAGGTGGATGCGGCATTCCCCTGTCCCACGCCGGCGGAGACCCATGTGGGATGCCGGGCGCGCCCCACCGCACCATCGGCACCCCTCCCGGGACGGCATCCGTGAGCACAAGTGCCGAGCGCGCGCCCCACCGCGCCAATGGCACCCTTGCCCGGACGGCATCCGGGAGGCGCCGGTGCCGGACGCGCACTACCGCGCCATGGGCACCCTTGCTCACGCGGCATCCGGGAGGCAACGGTGCCGGACGCGCGCCCCACCGCGCCCCTGACACCCCTCCCCCGCCGGCATCCGTGAGCACAGGTGCCGAGCGCGCGCCCCACCGCGCCTTGGGCACCCTCGCCGGGCGGCATCCGCAAGCACGGGTGCCAGGCGCGCGCACTACCGCGCCCCCGACACCCCTCCCCCGCCGGCACCCGTGAGCACAGGTGCCGAGCGCGCCCCACCGCGCCATCGACACCCTTGGCTCAGGCCACGCCGCGGGACCAGCGGCGATGTGCGTCCACGACCTGCGCCATGAAGCGGTCCGGACTCAGCCGTAGCCCGACGACGGGGATGCGCAGGACTCGGCTGCCACCCAGGACCACCTCGTTCTGGCGCAGGGCGTCGTCCACCGTGTTGAGCGCCAGCGCGTGCTGACCTCCGTCGATCTCGACGGCCAGCCCGATGTCCTCCCAGCAGACGTCGAGATAGACGCGGCCGCCGGGCAGCGTCCGCACCACCTGGCGGCTCGGCTCCGGAAGACCATGACCACGGCACATGCCCGCGAAGTCCAGCTCTCCGAGCGAGTGGGCGCCGTCGCAGAGGTCACGGAGCACGTCGTCAAGGAAGGCTCGGCGTCTCCGGCCCACACGCACAGTGCTGGCCGCCCACGCCACGAGGAGCCGGGAGGGCGTCGTGAGCCGCTGCTGGAGCACAAGGCACAGGACCAACGCGGCCTGACGGTCGGTGGCAGCCCAGACGGCGGCATGCACGGCCGCATACGGCACGTCGACTCGTGGCACCCCGGCGGCTCCCGCCGGCGGCATGAGTGAGCGCTGGTGCAGTCGGACGCCCTGCACCCGGTGCCGCCTG
>JAQSWG010000136.1 GCA_029266735.1 Ornithinibacter sp. | reverse complement strand
CCCTGCTCGACCTCACGACGTGGATCTGTCCGCAGCAGCGCTGCACGGCGGTCATCGGACACGTCGCCGTCCACCGAGCCGGTGACCACATCACCGCGACGTATGCCGCGACACTCGCCACCCAGCTCGCACGGGCCGTGGACGACGCACTCGCGGGGTGACATCGGGCGGGCGACGGCCGGTTTGGGGACAGCAGCCCGGACCGGTAACGTTGACCCTCGGTCTGCGTCCGCGTGACGTGACCGAACCGACTCCGACTCCACCAAGGCCATGACTCGACTCGACCCCCGGTCCCCGATGGTGCTCGACACCAAGCTCGTGGGCCGTCGACCGGGAACGATGCACGAGCTGACCCGTGAGGTAGGGGCGCCGAGCGACTTCGGCACGGACGTCCTGCGCGTCGAGGAGGGGCAGCCCTTGCACCTCGAGGTCCGCATGGAGTCCGTCGTCGAGGGCGTGCTCGTCACCGGTTCGGTCCGTGGCACGGCGACCGGCGCCTGCGTGCGGTGCCTGGACCCTGTCGCCCAACCGGTCGACGGGGCCTTCCAGGAGCTGTTCGTCTACGCCGAGCGGCACGCCCACCACGAGGAGGTGGGGGACGAGGACGCGGCCGAGGAGTTCCGGATCGAGGACGGTCTCATCGACCTCGAGCCGGTGCTCCGGGACACGGTGGTGCCAGCGCTGCCGTTCCAGCCGGTGTGCCGGCCCGACTGTCCCGGGCTGTGCTCCGAGTGCGGCATGCCGCTCGCGGAGGACCCCGGGCACCGGCACGACCAGATCGACCCCCGGTGGGCGGCGCTCTCGGCACTCGCCGAGCCGCCCACGCCGACAGAGAAGAGGACCTGACGTGGCCGTTCCGAAGCGGAAGATGTCGCGCTCCAACACCCGCTCGCGCCGCGCCAACTGGAAGGCGACGGCCGTCGCCACGACGACCTGCCCCCAGTGCAAGGCGCCCACCCAGCCCCATGTGGCCTGCCCGTCGTGCGGCACCTACAAGGGCCGCCACTACGGCACGGCCGAGCGCACCGAGCACCAGGGCTGACCCCGCCCGCATGGGGAAGGGGTCGGCCTCGGCCGGTGCTCTCACACCGCTGCGACCTGTCTCCGAGCTGCTGGACCACCTCCGCGAGGTGACCGGCGTCCCGGTCGACGCGGCGGTGCTCACACGCGCCCTCACCCACCGGTCGTACGCCTACGAGGCCGGCGGGCTGCCCCACAACGAGCGGCTGGAGTTCCTCGGTGACTCCGTCCTGGGTCTCGTCGTCACTGCGACGCTCTACGAGGCCCACCCGGAGACCACCGAGGGACAGCTGGCCAAGCTGCGCGCGTCCGTCGTCAACATGCGTGCGCTCGCCGACGTCGGTCGGACCCTCGGCCTCGGTGACTACGTCTACCTCGGCCGGGGGGAGGAGTCGACCGGCGGCCGCGACAAGGACTCGATCCTCGCCGACACGGTCGAGGCCGTCATCGGTGCGGTGTACTCGTCGGCGGGCATCGACGCCGCGACCCACCTCGTCCACCACCTCGTCGACCCGCTCCTCGCGCAGTCGGCGACGCTCGGAGCGGGGCTGGACTGGAAGACGAGCCTCCAGGAGATCGCCTCACGCCACGGGTTGGGGGCGCCGGAGTACGCCGTGACGGAGGACGGGCCCGAGCACGCGAAGTCGTTCGAGGCGTCCGTCGTCCTCGGGGGCCACGTCCTCGGTCGTGGGGCGGGCCGCACGAAGAAGGTCGCGGAGCAGCAGGCGGCGGCGCTCGCCTGGGCGAGCCTCCGCGACGCGCACGAGGACGGGGCCACCGGGCACCGTGCCTGAGCTGCCCGAGGTGGAGGTCGTGCGCCGAGGCCTCGCCGAGAACGTGGTGGGGCGCACGCTGACTGATGTCGAGCTGCGCGGCCACCGGGTCTCGCGGCGTCACGTCCTCGGTCCCCAGCACCTCAGAGAGCGCCTCGCCGGCCGCCGGGTCTCCGCCGCCCGGCGTCGCGGGAAGTACCTCTGGCTCGACCTCGAGGACTCGGTCGGCCTCATCCTCCACCTGGGGATGAGCGGCCAGCTGCTCATCGAACCCGCGGCCGCCCCGGACGAGAAGCACCTTCACGCCCGCTTCCGGTTCGCGGACGGCGGGCCGGAGCTGCGCTTCGTCGACCAGCGCACGTTCGGCGGCCTCGCGCTGGGCGACCTCGACGCGCGGGGAGTGCCCACGACGATCGCCCACATCGCTCCCGACCTGCTCGAGCCGGAGTTCGACCGGGATGCCGTCGTCCGCCGGGTCACGTCGAAGCACAGCGCGATCAAGCGCGTTCTCCTGGACCAGAGCGTCGTGTCGGGGATCGGCAACATCTACGCCGACGAGGCGCTGTGGCGCTCGCGGGTGCACGGGGAGCGGCTGGCCAGCAGGCTGAGCCGGCCGCGGGTCGCTGCGATCCTCGACCACGCCGCGGACGTCATGCGGGAGGCCCTCGACCAGGGCGGCACGAGCTTCGACGCCCTCTACGTCAACGTCAACGGCGCCTCCGGCTACTTCGACCGTTCGCTCGCCGCCTACGGCCAGGAGGGACGCCCCTGCCCGAGGTGCGGTACCCCGATCCGCCGCGAGCGGTTCATGAACCGGTCGTCGTTCTCCTGCCCACGCTGCCAGCCGCGGCCGCGTGCGGTGGCCGGACCCCGTGTCCTGCCGTCGAGTGCGCGGCGCTGACCGCCCCGCGTCGCTCGCCCGGCGTCCCGAACCGCTGTGTGCACGGTGCCCCGCGCCGCCGTGTGCACGGTGGGTACCTCCGGCGAGGCGGCTCAGACGGTGGGGACGATGTTGTGGTTGCCGCGGAGCAGGTTCCCCGGGTCGTAGCGGTTCTTGAGCTCCACGAGACGCCGGTGCGTGGACTCCCCGTACGACCGCCGAGCCTGCTGGCCGGTCGCGGACCCATCCTCGGCCCCGAGGAAGTTCACGTACTCGCCCTGCTCGGCGAACGGCTGCATCGCGGCGTGCAGCCGCCGGGCGAAGGCCGACAGGCGCTCGTCGTCGGCGGGGTCCTGCCAGAAGCCGTAGATGTTGAGCCAGTAGCGCGCCGAGCGGTTGGGGAACGCGGTCGCGTCCTGGGGCACCCGCTCGAAGGCGCCGCCCATGTGATGGATGTCGATACCGGTGCCCTCCCAGGTGACCTCCCCGGCGTGGCTCACGAGGACGTCGATGACCTCGTCGTCCAGCCCGGAGAAGGACACGTTCTTCCAGTAGCCCCGTGACCCCTTCGGGAAGACGGGGTCCATCGCGGTCTGCCACTCGATCCATGAAACCGGTCCGACGTCCTCGAGGTCCGGCGGAGCCTGCTCGGTGAGCGCCGTCACCAGCGTCCGGCCTGCCTCGTGGTCCGGCGAGGCCCAGGCGAAGCCGATGATGAGCACGGGCTCGTCGCCGAGCTCCAAGAGCGGTGGCGGCCGCATGAAGGTCGCGATGACGTTCATGTCGTCCGGGATCGCTCCTGCCGTCCAGGAGGACAGGGCCTGCAGGGCGTTCCGCCATCCGGGCCGGTGGTAGACGAGGTTTCCGCCGAGCACCGGGGATGCGAGGGGACGGGCGCGGAACGTGAACGAGGTGACCACGGCGAAGTTGCCCCCACCACCGCGCAGGCCCCACAGCAGGTCCGGATTCGTCTCCTCGTCGACGTGCAGGTGCTCCCCGGCCGCCGTGACGACCTCGGCCGCGACCAGGTGGTCGATGGTGAGACCGTCGCTGTGGGTCAGCCATCCGACGCCACCTCCGAGGGTGAGCCCCGCGATCCCGGTCCCGCCGATGACCCCGATGGGCACCGCGAGACCAAACGGGGCGGTGGCCGCATCGACGTCGAGGAGCGTCGCTCCCGGCTCGACGGTCACCAGTCGGGTCTGCGGGTCGACCTGCACCGCACGCAGCGCGCCGAGGTCGAGGACGATGCCGCCCTCGACCGTGCCGTGCCCCGCGATGTTGTGTCCACCGCCGCGCACGGCCAGGGGGAGACCGGCTCGTTGAGCGGCGGACAGCACGAGGTCGACGTCGGCGGCGGACCCGGCTCGGACGATCGCCCGTGGCCGAACGTCGATCATTCCGTTCCACACCCGGCGGGCCTCGTCGTAGTCGGCGTCCCCCGGTTGGACCACCGACCCGGTCACCCTCTGCTGCCAGCTCGTGATCCTGCGTCGCGCTCATGGTCGCTCTCCTGTCCAGGGCTCGCTGCGCCTGCGGCCGGCCCTCAGCACGTGCACCGGCAGTCGGCGCTGCCGACAAGGCGTCCACCAGCGGGCCCAGACCTCTGAAGGGTGCAGCGGTCCTGGAACGTCGGCGTGGGCGGTGACCGTCTTCGGAACATAGTGAGGACGCGTTGTCCCGGTCAAGGTTCGACCGGCGAGCCTGGGAGCACAGTGTGGCCGGATGGACGCGGGTGGTCGGGGCTGCTCCGGCGAGGAGGAGAACCGCCTCCAGCCCCCCGTTGCTTGCCTACGATGCCGGCATGGCGGGGGACGGGGGCGGCGAGGACCACCGGCGGATGACGGTGTTCGTCCGTGGCCGCGTGCAGGGTGTCGGCTTCCGGTGGTGGACCCGCGCACACGCCGCCGAGCTGGGTCTGGCCGGCTACGCCCGCAACACCTCCGACGGCCGGGTGGAGGTCGTGGCGGAGGGACCCGAGCCCGCGCTGCTACGGCTGG
>JAQSWG010000135.1 GCA_029266735.1 Ornithinibacter sp. | reverse complement strand
CGGGACCGGGCCGGCTCACCTGCCACAGCCCGAGTGGATGGCTGGGTACGCCGTCGGGGAGCAGGAGGACGACCCGGGGTCGACGCTGAACCTCTACCGGCAGGCCCTGCGGCTGCGCCGTGAGCTGCTCGACGGAGAGGACCTCCGGAGACGACGGTCTGGATCAGGCCGCTCGGCTGATCCAACCCAAAGACCGGCCGCTGTGCGGAGAACTGCCGCTTACGGAGGTGGACTGCCCAGGTCTACAGTGACGGACAGGATCGAACGCCGGCGAGCCGTTCTGGGCGTTGTCGCTCGGCCGGGTTTGGGGTCGGCTCGCTCACCGGGAGGTGGGGTCGTTGGAAGAGGCCGCCGTGCTCGTGTCCCTGTCCGAGACCGGAGCGGACGACGCACGCCTTGACACCCTCACTCGGCAGCTCCGCGACGAGCTGCGCCAGCTCGACGTTCGCGACGTCAGGTCTGTACCCGCAAGCGCCCAGCCCCCTCCCGGCAGCCGCGGCTTCGACGTTGCGACAGCGGGCCAACTCGCCGTGGCGATGGTGGGCACCCAAGGGCTCGTGGGGGTTGTCTCGGCGGTGCTTGGCTGGCTCCGCCGTGGGCACGAAGCGCCACGGACCGTTCGCCTCGAGCTCGCGGGTGACGTTCTTGAGCTGTCTGGCGCCTCCAGCGAGGAGCAGGATCGGCTCGTCGAGATGTTCCTGAGCAAGCACTCCGAGAAGGGCTAGGTCGTGGACGGCCAGCGCCGAGCTCTGATCATCGCCAGCGATGAGTACGACAATCCGGGGCTGAGCCGCCTCATGGCGCCAGCGGCAGATGCGGAGGCCTTGGCGAACGTCCTGGGCGACAAGGAACTCGGCGGCTTCCACGTCAAGGTCGTGCACAACGAGCCCGCCTACATCGTGGGCGGTCACATCGAGGACCTGTTCGCCGAGAGCCAGTCGGAGGACCTGGTGCTGTTGCACTTCTCGGGCCACGGGCTGAAGAGCGACTCGGGCGAGCTGTTCTTCGCGGCTCGCAACACCCGCCCGGACCGGCTCGGGTCCACGGCTGTCCCGGCCGACTTCGTCCAGAGGTGCATGCACAGCTCGCGGGCGCGCAGCATCGTGCTGTTCCTGGACTGTTGCTACGGAGGGGCTTTCGGCGAAGGGGTCGCCGTGCGGGCCGCCGGCTCCGCCAATGTCCTGGAGAACTTCCCGGCGGGGAAGCTGGGCGGTGGCCGCGGCCGGGCGGTCATCACGGCGTCGAGCGCGATGGAGTACTCCTTCGAGGGGAACAGCCTCGCCGACGAACACCAGCAGCAGCCGTCGGTGTTCACTGCGGCCCTGGTGGAGGGCCTCTCCAGCGGTGAGGCCGACCGCGACGAGGACGGACTCGTCTCGCTGAACGAGCTCTACGACTACGTGTACGACCGGGTCCGTGAGCGCAACCCCAAGCAGACGCCCGGCCGCGACGTGGAGCTCGAGGGCGACCTGTACCTTGCCCGCAGCCGCCGGCGTCGCCTGCGCCCGCTCGCGATCCCACCCGACGTCGCCGCTGCCCTCAAGAGCGACAACATGTTCACGAGGCTCGGCGCGGTGGCCGAGCTCAGGGCGAGGATGGCGTCCCCAGACCTCAGTGCGGCCCTGGGCGCGTACGAGGCGCTGGTGGAGGTGTCCCGCTCTGACATCAGGTACGTGCAGGAAGCGGCATCCGAGGCCCTGGGGGATGCCGCTGTGTCGCCACAACCCACTGAGCTGGACTTCGGGACCGTCTCGACCACGAACCTGCCCGTCACGAAGACGATCCGCCTGGCAGGGCCGCCGCTCGCGGGTGCTGTGACGGTGTCGCAGTCCGAGGCGTGGGTCACGGCGACTGTGGATCCGCCCGAGGTGCAGGTGTCCATGGACACGGTCCAGACGGGTCGCCTCTCGGGCACGGTGACCCTCACGGGTCCGACCGGCCAGGTCGTGGTCCCGGTGACCGCCGAAGTCGTGGCC
This sequence comes from Ornithinibacter sp., assembly GCA_029266735.1. Classification (GTDB taxonomy): domain Bacteria; phylum Actinomycetota; class Actinomycetes; order Actinomycetales; family Dermatophilaceae; genus Fodinibacter. The sequence goes on along the minus strand of JAQSWG010000135.1, from coordinate 2,457 downwards.
ACGTCCCCCGTACCTGCCGAGGCTTCTCAGGAGAGCCCGCCCCCTCCACTCGACCCTCCCGTCCTCGCGGCAGCCGCTACTGCCGCACCCGCGGCATCCCCGGTCCCCGCCGACGTCGTTCGGGCGGCTGCTGCATCACCCCCCCACCTTGCAGAGGGCGAGCCACCGTCCCCCGCGGTGCCGCTGGCAAGCGGCACAACCGGACCCAGGGCGCCGGCGACGGTGGAGCCGGCCGTGACCCGGTCAGCCGCCGAGCAGGAGGCGCCCTCCCCCGGCCTACCCGGCGCGTCCGCACCGACGTCCATGCCCCTTTGGAAGCTCAGCGGCATCGCCGCGCTGACCTCGGGCGGCCTCATGCTCCTGTGCATCCTGCTGCCGCAGGCGGACGAGACCGACACCTGGGAGAAGGACCGCATCAAGGCGATCTATCTGCTGTACCTCGGTCTGGTCGTCCTCGGACTGGGGACCTTGGCTCTCCGTCCCCGTTGGCGGATCCAGGGGCTGGGTGCACTCATCGGAGCATCCACCATCGGTACCGTCGTCGTCTTCGACATGCTCAACACCTTCACCTACGACCTTGAGGACTCGGATCTGGGGCTGGGCTTCTTTGTCGGCGTCGTCGCCCCCTTCGTCCTCATCGCCGCGGGCGTTCTCGCGGTGGTCGCAACTCGGCGTGAGTCGGACCCCGCGTTCGCCGCCCTGTCGCGATCGGACTGGGCGGCTTGGTGCGTGCTCATGCTCGCGGTCGCTGGGGCGGTGACCCTTCTTCCACTGGCATTGGAGACATACGCCAGCTATAGGGGGTGGGGTCTTCAGGGACTCTGGGTGGCAGTGCTGGCCCTGTGGGTGCCGGTGGCGGCCGTGCTCGCGCGCCCAGTCGTGCTCGGCCGGTGGATGCTCATCGGATGGGCCCTGGCCTGCGTAGCGCCGGTTCTCGCGACGTGGCTGTTCTGGGAGGGGGAGGACGAGTCGTCGTCTCGTGGTATGTGGTTCGTCCTCCTCACACTCGCGGCCATGGGCGGCCTGGCGCCGTTCGTGCATCGGGACCGCACTTCGGGCCGCGCCTGAGGCGATTTTTCGCCCATTGCCATTGCGCAAGACAGGCCGCCGGTCTGGTGTCGGATAACCCACCAACGCGCACCACACCTGCGCGGCCTGAAGACGGTCATCGGGTGTTCGGGTCAGCAGCGCTCAACGCCTCCGCCCGTTGAGATCTTCACACCGGTGGTATCTACGGATGCCGGCGCCCCTCCTCACCACAGAGGCCACCCGGCCTCGGAGTGACTCGCAGAACGGGAGGCACGATGGGCGATCGAGCGTGGAGTTGGCGGCGACCACGGACGCCATCCCGCCGTCTTGCGCCCTTCTGCTTCACCGGTGCTCGGCCGGTCCCCCGAGGAGGCGGCATGACCAGCCCAGCCCTGCGACGCCCTCTCTCGTCGCGCGCGCTTGCCCGCACCGTGCTGTCCATGATCACCGCAGTCCTGACCGCGCTTGCCATCGGCACGATCCCCGCGGCACCAGCCGTCGCCGCCACGTCCGGCCTTGTCACGGCGGAGCGACGCGAGCCGCCCGATGTGCGGGGACTGACGCTTCCGGAGGCCAGCGAGCGCATCCAGGACGAGTGGTACCCGGACTACACGCCGACCATCGAGCTCGACCCGGAGATCCCCGATCAGGTGCCCCCGGAGAAGGCCAGGGTCGTCGAACAGGAGGTCGTGCTGTACATCGAGGAGAACAAGGACGACGTGGGTCTCGAAGCTGTCATCCGGCTCACCCCGGGCTCCGCCGTCGCAGACCTCGTCGGCCGCACCCGCGATGAAGCCGAGGCCCTGCTCGACGCCCTCGGGCTCTTCCTGAAGCCCAGTGGCGAGGGGCGCGTCACGACGCAGGACCCGGCCGCGGGCACCTTGGTCCCGTTCGGCACGACCGTCGTCGCACGGCTCGAGCCGCCGCCGACGCCAGGTCCCACAGTTCCGCGCCTCCTGGGCCTCACCGAAGCGGAGGCGAGGGCAGCAGTCGAAGGCCTGGAGCTGGATCTCGTCGTCGGTTCGGCCACCGGCGACGGCGAGCGCCGTGTCAGCGAGCAAAACCCCACAGCCGGCACCCCAGTCGGACGGAACCGGGCCGTCACCGTCACCCTGACCGGGTCAACCACACCTGAGCCTGACCCCACGGTCGCCGTACCCGACGTCACCGGGCTCGAGGCCGCTGCGGTGCAGCGCGTGCTCGAGGCCGCAGGGCTCACCCTGGCCGTCGACCCCACCGGCTCCGAGACCAGCCCCGGCGCACTGTCGTTCCGCCAGGACCCTGAGCCGGGCAGCCAGGCCGCACCCGGCACCAGAGTCTCGGTCGCCTTCGCCGTGGTGGATGAGCAGAGCCCGGTCGCGTGGTGGGTGTGGCCCACGAGCACCGCCGTCCTCGCCCTGCTGCTGCTCGCCCTGTGGTCGCTCCAGC
>JAQSWG010000051.1 GCA_029266735.1 Ornithinibacter sp. | reverse complement strand
GCACACAGGCCGGACGCGACCATGAACCAGGTGACGCCGACGAGGTAGACCCGCCGGCGCCCCAGCCGGTCGCCGAGCGCACCGCCGACGAGCACGAGCGAGGCGAGGGCCAGCAGATAGCCGTTGACGATCCACTGGAGCTGCGCGAGGGAGGCGTCGAGGTCCTCGCCGATGCTGCGGAGTGCGACGTTGACGACGGAGCCGTCGAGGATCGCGATGCCCGACCCCAGGGTGACCCCGGTGAGCATGAGCCGCCCGCGCGGCGACCCTCGCTCCAGGACCGCAGGCGCCGCGGCTTCCTGGGGGGCGGGGCGGTTCACCCCGTATGCGTACCACGCGGCGCGCTGCGGGGCACTTCCGGCGGACGGGCTCCCTATCCTCGTGCGGGTGAGCGAAGCCGGACGCACCGCATCTCTCGTCCTCGTCCATGACGGGTCGGTTGTGGGCTGCCTCCCGCCGGTCGAGCTCTCGATGCCGTGGTGGCCCGAGAGCCATGACGTCGTCGCGGCGGTCCGTGATCGCTTCGGCATCGACGTCACGGTCCTGCGGCTGCTTCACGCGCCGCGCGACCGGCTGTGGGGTGGCCACGTCACGTACCTCGCGGAGACGGACAGCCCGCCGACCATCGCGCTCGAGCCGTATGCCGGTGACCCCCTCGCCGACCACCCCCTCCGGCAGGTGTGGGCTCGCCCCGGAGGGCCTGGAGCCCTCCTGGCCTGGGCCGAGGAGCAGCTCGTCGACCGCGGCATCCGGTTGAGCGGCCGGCCCGAGCAGATGCGGTCATGGAACCTGTCGGCGATCTGGCGACTACCGACGTCCGAGGGGAGGGTGTGGCTCAAGGCGGTCCCCTCCTTCTTCGCCCACGAGGGGACGGTCATCGACTGGATCGGGCCCGAGACCGCCCCTCGCCTGGTCGCGCACACCCGGGGGCGGGTCCTCATGGCCGAGATCCCCGGCCCGAGCAACCACGACACCAGGAGCCCGGCCCTCCTCCTGCCCATGGTGGACCTGCTCACCCGGCTGCAGGAACGGTCCGTCAACCGGACCGCCGAGCTGGTCAGCCGCGGCGTCCCGGACCGGCGCCTGGCCGTGATGCTCCCCCGGATCGTCGCGGTCGTCGACGAGCACGCGTCGACGCTGACCGCTGCCGAGCGTCAGGTCGTGGACGTCCTCGTCCACGACCTCCCGCGTCGCCTGGACGAGATCGACTCGTGCCGGATCCCGGACGCGCTGGTCCACGGTGACTTCCATCCCGGCAACGTCGGAGGGCCAGCCGACCAGTACGTGATCCTCGACTGGGGCGACTCGTTCGTGGGCAACCCACTCATCGACGAGCTGGCCTTCGTCCACCGGCTCGGGCCGGAGGACCGCGCCGCCGCCCGGGAGGCGTTCGTGGCCGCCTGGCGGCGCATCGCGCCGTCCGCAGACCCGGAGCGTGCCGCCGCCCTCCTGCGCCCGGTGCTGCCGTTGCTCGCCGCCGTCATGTATGCCGACTTCTGCGCCGCGATCGAACCCGACGAGCGCGTCTACCACGCCTCGGACGTCACGGCCATGCTGCGGCAGGCCGCCGAGAAGTCCCCGGCGGAGCTGAGCTAAGGAAGCCGCGTCAGGGCCGGTGGGCCACCAGCAGCCTCGACGTGAGTCGGGCCGCGGCACAACGCCACCACCACATGTCCGCGCTCCAGCAGCGTGGGCGCCCACGGACCACTCTCCGAACCCCCGGCCAGCCGCGGCGCTGGTTCAGGCACACGGTGAACCGTCTCCGAACCGCTGGCGGAGCGTGAGCTCGCCAGGGGGAACACCCGGTCGCCCGAGGCGCTGATCGGCGCCCCGGGCGCCCTCCCACGGCACGCCGCTCAGCTAGGTTGGTTGGTCACGCCGCCGACCTCGAGGGGCACCGATGATCCGGTTCGACGCCGTCACCAAGCAGTTCCCAGGCGGCACCGTCGCGGTCGAGGACCTGTCGCTCACCGCGCCCACCGGACGCATCACCGTCCTCGTCGGTCCTTCGGGATGCGGGAAGACGACGAGTCTGAGGATGGTCAACCGGATGATCCAGCCGACCCGCGGCTCGATCACCCTCGACGGCCAGGTCACCAGCCGCATGAACGAGGCGCAGCTGCGGCGTGGCATGGGATACGTCATCCAGCACGGCGGCCTCTTCCCGCACCGAACCGTGCTCGACAACATCGGCACCGTGCCTCGCCTCCTGGGGTGGGACCGCACGAGGATCCGGGCCCGGTCGACCGAGCTGCTGGAGCGCGTGGGCCTTGCTCCCGAGCTCGGCGAGCGCTACCCCGCCCAGCTCTCGGGGGGCCAGCAGCAGCGCGTCGGGGTGGCGCGGGCCCTCGCCGCGGACCCGCCCGTGATGCTCATGGACGAGCCGTTCTCCGCCGTCGACCCCGTGGTGCGGGAGCAGCTCCAGGACGAGTTCCTCCGCCTCCAGGGGGAGCTGGGGAAGACGATCCTCTTCGTCACCCATGACATCGACGAGGCCATCAAGCTGGGGGACCAGGGGCTACCGGGCGCTGCAGTTCCAGGAGACCCCACGACTGCCGCTGCGCTCCGAGCCCACCATCGTGCTCGGCGAGCAGCCCACCGAGCCGTATGCCGGATGGCTGCTCGTCGTCGACGACGACCGCCGGCCGGTGGGCTGGGTGGAGCCGTACCGGATCGGCGCCCGGAGGGTGGCGACCGGCGACCTCCATCGGGGCGGCACCGTCGCGACCGAGCACGGATCCCTTCGGGCGGCGCTCGACGCGGCGCTCTCCTCGCCGAGCGGGCGCGGAGTCGTCGTCGACGGCAGCGGCTCCCTGTGCGGGACGGTGGCGGCCTCCGAGGTGCTCACGGCGATCGAGGGGGCGCGACGCCCCGAGCGCCGGGAGGGACCCGCATGACCTGGTTGGCGGACAACTGGCGCACCGTGCTCGACCTCGCACTCTCGCACCTCTACCTCGCGGGCATCCCTCTCGTCGTCGGTCTGCTCGTGTCGCTGCCCCTCGGGTGGGTGGCGAAGCGGTGGTCGCGGTCCTATCCGGCCCTCATCACGACGACCGGGCTGCTCTACACGATCCCGTCACTGGCGCTCTTCGTCCTCATGCCCGGCGTGCTCGGCACCAAGATCCTCGACCCGGTCAACGTCGTGGTGGCCATGACCGTCTACACCGTCGCCCTGCTCGTGCGCACGGTCGCCGACGGGCTGCGCGCGGTTCCCGACCACATCGAGCAGGCGGCCACGGCGATGGGGTACCGGCGCCTGCGGCGTCTGATCGGGGTCGAGCTCCCGCTCGCCGTCCCGGTGATCGCCGCGGGGCTCCGGGTGGCGGCCGTGAGCAACGTGAGCATCGTGTCGGTCGCTTCGCTGCTCGGCGTCAGCCAGCTCGGCGACCTCCTGGTGGACGGCTACAACAGGGTCATCTGGGGGGAGCTCGTCACCGGGATCCTTGCGTGCGTCGTTCTCGCGTTGCTCCTCGACCTCGTCATCGTGACGGGCTCCCGCGTGCTCACACCGTGGGTGCGCGTTGAAGGCGGCAGCGCATGATCCCCTCGCTGGTGTCGTGGTTCACCGACCCCGCGAACTGGTCCGGGGAGGACGGCATCCCCAACCGGCTGCTGGAACACGTGGCCTACACCGCCGAAGCGATCCTCGTGGCCGCCCTCGTCGCCATCCCGCTGGGACTCTGGGTGGGGCACACCGGTCGCGCCCGCTGGCTGGTCTCGCTGGCGAACTCCGCCCGCGCCGTGCCCACCCTCGGCCTCCTCTTCGTCGTCTCGCTGTGGCTGAGCCCGCGGATCACGGGCGACCTCGCCTTCGTCGTCCCCAGCATCGTCGTCCTCGCACTCCTCGCCGTCCCACCCCTGCTCGCCGGGACGTATGCCGGGGTCCAGGCCGTCGACCCCGCGGCACGTGACGCGGCCAAGGGCGTCGGCATGACACCACTGCAGGTGCTGCGGCAGGTCGAGGTGCCGAACGCCCTGCCGTTGCTCCTCTCCGGTGTGCGGTCCGCGGTTCTCCAGGTCGTGGCCACGGCCAGCGTCGCAGCCGTCATCAGCCTCGGCGGGCTCGGGCGCTATCTCATCGACGGCATCGCCCTCGGCGACTACCCCCGCGCCGCCGGCGGCGCCGTGCTGGTGGCGGTGCTCGCCGTGCTGCTCGACGGGGTGCTCGCGCTGGTGCAGCGCCGCGTGGTGTCGCCCGGTCTGGCCCCGGGGGGTCGTGGTGTCAGTGGCCGGGGGAAGGATTCGCGGAGCGTGGAGGTTGAGGCCGACAGTCCATCGACCCCTGTCCGCGCGCCCGCCTGAACGGCGCACACGCTGCGCCCTGCTCCACGAAGGGAACCCCGCTCATGAAGCGCACCACCTCGGCCCTTGCCCTGCTGGCGGCCTCGATCCTCGGCCTGACCGCCTGCGGCAGCGGCAACGACCCGCTCGCATCAGAGCCTCCGGCAGCGACGGCATCGGGCGGTTCCGGTCAGCCGATCGTCGTCGGAGGTGCGAACTTCTCGGAGTCGACCCTCCTGGCCGAGATCTACGCCGGCGCCCTGCGCGCCAAGGGCCTCGACGCGACGACCAAGCCCAACATCGGCTCCCGCGAGATCTACCTCCGGGCCCTCGAGGACAACTCGGTGCAGGTGTTCCCCGAGTACACCGGTGCGCTCGCGCTGTTCTACGACAAGTCCTACACCGGAACCGACCCGGAGGAGGTCTACGCGCACGTCCAGGAGGTCGTCCCGGACACCCTCACGGTGCTCGACAAGTCCGTCGCCGAGGACAACGACTCCATCGTCGTCACGAAGCAGACAGCGACCGAGAAGGGCCTCACGACCATCGAGGACCTCGCCCCGGTGGCCGGTGACCTCTCCCTCGCGGCGCCCCCGGAGTTCAAGGAGCGTCCCCAGGGGATCCCCGGCCTGGAGAAGACCTACGGGGTGACCTTCGGGTCGTTCCGTCCCCTCAACCCCCAGGGTGTGGTCCAGGCGCTGAAGAACGGACAGGTCGACGCCGCGAACATCTTCTCGACGGACCCGAGCATCGCGGAGAACGAGTTCGTCCAGCTCGAGGACACCAAGAAGCTCTTCGGCTCACAGAACATCGTCCCCCTCGTGAGGGCCGACCGCGCCGACGAGGTGCGCGACGCCCTCAACGCGGTGTCCGCGAAGCTCACCACGGAGTCGATCGCCCAGATGCTCAAGCAGACCGACATCGACAAGAAGGACCCGAAGGCGGTCGCGCAGGAGTTCCTCGCGGCCAACGGCCTGGCCTGACCCGGTTCTCGGGATCAGTCCCAGGGGTCCGGCTCCTCGAGGAGGGCGGGGTCACCCTTGTGTCCGTGGGGCTCGGCGGGCTCGCCGGGCTCGACGGGTGGTGGTTCCGGCGTCGGTGCCGTGGCTGGCTCGTCCCAGGGGTCGACGTCGTCCGCGGCGGCTGCGGCATCCGCCGTGACCTTCTCCTGCGTCGGGGCCCCCTCCGATCGACCGGCGGCCTCGTCCTCGGCGGCGGGCGGCTGGTCCCACGGGTCCGGGTCGCGCCCTGACGGGTCCACGGTCTCTGCCGCCGCGGGAGGCCCCCCGGCGCTCGGGGTGGCAGTGCGTGATGGCACGTGCGCCGGCGCGGCAGGCGCCGACGGCATCCCTGCCTCGGGCGCGTCGCGGCGGCGAACAGCGGCCAGCAGCATCTGGGCGACGTCGACGACCTCGACGGACTCGGCCTGGCCCTCGGCCTGCTTCGCGGTGAGGCCGTCGGAGAGCATGACCCGGCAGAACGGGCAGCCGATCGCGATCCGCTCCGCCCCGGTGGCGACGGCCTCCTCGGTGCGGTTGGTGTTGATCCGCGTTCCGAGCTTCTCCTCCATCCACATCCGCGCACCCCCCGCACCGCAGCAGAACGACTTCTCCATCGTCCGCGGCATCTCCCGCAGCTCCACACCGGGGAGGGCCCCGATGAGCTCACGTGGAGGGGCGTAGACGTCGTTGTGCCGCCCGAGGTAGCACGGGTCGTGGTACGTCACGGACCGGGCGGTCGAGGCGGCGTTCCTCGCCGACGACATGCCGGCCACGTCGGTCGGTCGTGCGACCGGGACGAGCCTCTGGTCGCGCACGAGCCGGTTGAGCAGCTGGGTGTGGTGGACGACCTCGTAGGACCCGCCCACCTGCGGGTACTCGGTCTTGATCGTGTTGAAGCAGTGCGCACAGGTGACGACGACCTTCGTCACCCCGAAGGCCCCGAACGTCTCGACGTTCTGCTGGGCCAGCGTCTGGAAGAGCAGCTCGTTGCCCGCGCGTCGTGCCGCGTCGCCGGTGCACGTCTCACCGTCTCCGAGGACGGCGAAGGAGACCCCGGCGGTGTCGAGCAGCTCGGCCACCGCGCGCGTCGTCTTCTTGGCGCGGTCCTCGTACGCCCCTGCGCACCCGACCCAGAACAGCCACTCGACGTCGGACGCCTTCTCGACGTCCTGGCCGAGCACCTTGACCGGGAAGGGCAGGTCCTTGGCCCAGTCGAGCCGCGCGCGGGCCCCCATGCCCCACGGGTTGCCCTTGCCCTCGAGGTTCTTGAACAGCCCACCGAGCTCGGCGGGGAACGCGGACTCGATGAGGGTCTGGTACCGCCGCATGTCGACGATGTGGTCGACGTGCTCGATGTCCACCGGGCACTGCTCCACGCAGGCGCCGCAGGTGGTGCACGACCACAGGACGTCCTGGTCGATCACGGCATCCGGGCCATGAGGGTTGTAGGCCGCGAGCGGGTCTTCCAGCGCGTACCCGGTGTCGCCGACGAGCGGCAGGTCCGGCCACGAGACCCGGCCGGCGCGCGCAGCCGCCGTGGAGTCCTCGAGGCCGTGCGTGGCGTCCGACGGGCTGGCAGGGGCGGCCACCGTGGCCAAGGGCTTTTCGGCGTTCCCGTCGTGGGACGAGAGCGCCTTGAGGTACGGAGCCTTGGCGTCGGCATGGTCGCGCAGGGCCATGACGAGCAGCTTCGGGGAGAGCGGCTTCTCGGTGTTCCAGGCGGGGCACTGCGACTGGCAACGGCCACACTCGGTGCACGTCGAGAAGTCGAGCAGGCCCTTCCACGTGAAGTGCTCGACCGCACCCACGCCGAGCGGCTCGCCCTCCTCCATGTCCTCCAGCGCATCCATGTCGAACGGCCTGCCGCCGACGGTCAGCGGCGTGGCGGCGCCGAGCGCCGTGCGGCCGGACGAGTACCGCTTGAACCAGATGTTGGGGAAGGCGAGGAACCGGTGCCAGGCCACGCCCATGGTCGGCTGTAGGGCGATCGTGATCATCCAGGCGAAGGACGTGAGGATCTTGACCGTCGCCACGACGTACACCCACTGCGCCATGGCCGGCAGCGACAGGCCGGACCAGAGGCCTGCCATCCACCCGGTCAGCGGGAAGTGGAGCGCGACCGAGGTCCCCGGTTCCAGCCGCTGCACCATCGCGGCCTCCAGGCCGCGAAGAAGCAGGATGCAGAGGGTCACCACGAGGATCGTCGCCTCGACGTAGTACGCCTGCCAGAAGGTGGAGCCGAAGAACCGTGAACGGCGTCCGTGCTCGCCCGCCGCCGAGCGCGGGTGCTCCTTCTGGCGCACCGCGACGAGCACGAGGATGCCGACCAGGCCACCCCACGCGAACAGCTCGACGACCCACTCGAAGGGCGGGAAGTGCCCGATGACCGGCAGTCGGTAGTCCGGCTGGACGAGCTGGAGGAAGGCGTTGACGAGGGTCGCGAAGAGGATCATGAACGCCAGGGCCGTGAACCAGTGCGCGGCGGCGACGATCTTGATCCGGCTCATGCGGGTGTGGCCGAGGAACTCCTTCGCCAGGGTCCACGAGCGGGCCACGGGGTTGTCTGCACGGGTGGAGTCCGGCCGGCCCAGGCGGTAGAGGGCGACGAAGCGCCCCACCTGGCGCGCGAGCAGGGCCCACCCGACGAGCGGGACGGTGAAGCAGAGCACCAGGGCGACCACCTGGACCGGCCCCAGGCCACCGAAGCGCTCGTCCGGGATCGGCAGGAGCTGGCCGGACAACGCGTGAACCGCGGAGCCCGCGGTCAGGACAGACATGTCACGCAGCCTACGGCTGGTAAGCGAGCGCTCACCAGAGCTGTGACCGGCGTCAACCGCGAGGCGCCGCTCGGTCCTCGAGGCAATCCCGAGACGTCGTTGCCGGGAGGGATAACTCTCTGTTGGAATACACATAAGCAGACGACGGTTTCCCCGTCGTCGGCCCCCGAGCCGTATGCCGTTCGCCCACCCGGGTCGCGGCGTACCGCGTCCCCGAACACGAAAGGCCATCCGATGCCCATCCTCGACGACGTGACCCAGGCCGTCGGCAACACCCCGCTCGTCCGGCTCAACCGGATCATCGACGGCGACGCCACCGTCGCCGCCAAGCTCGAGTTCTACAGCCCTGCGAGCTCGGTCAAGGACCGCATCGGTGTCTCGATCGTCGACGCCGCGGAGGCCTCCGGTGAGCTGGCGGCCGGCGGCACCATCGTCGAGGCGACGTCGGGGAACACCGGCATCGCCCTGGCCATGGTGGGGGCCGCTCGCGGCTACAAGGTCGTCCTCGCCATGCCGGAGACGATGAGCAAGGAGCGCCGGGCCCTGCTGCGCGCCTACGGCGCCGAGCTCGTCCTCACCCCCGGCTCCGAGGGCATGAAGGGCGCGGTCGCGCGCGCCGAGCAGATCGTCGCCGAGCGGAAGGGAGCCGTCCTCGCGCGCCAGTTCGCCAACGAGGCGAACCCTGAGATCCACCGCAAGACGACCGCGGAGGAGATCTGGAAGGACACCGACGGTGCCGTCGACATCGTCGTGGCCGGCATCGGGACCGGGGGGACGATCACGGGGGTCGGCCAGGTGCTCAAGAGTCGCAAGCCGGGCATCCAGATGATCGCCGTGGAGCCCGAGGAGTCCCCCATCCTCAACGGCGGCCAGCCAGGTCCGCACAAGATCCAGGGCATCGGCGCGAACTTCGTCCCGGAGATCCTCGACACGGACGTCTACGACGAGGTCATCGACGTCAACGCGGCCACGTCCGTCGAGTGGGCTCGCCGGGCCGCGACCGAGGAGGGCCTCCTCGTCGGCATCTCGTCCGGGTCGGCGATCGCGGCCGCGGCGCAGGTCGCCGCGCGCCCGGAGAACGCCGGAAAGACGATCGTCGTCATCATCCCCAGCTTCGGCGAGCGCTACCTCTCGACGATCCTGTTCGAGGGTCTCGTCGACTGACCATGCCGTTCATCCGTGCCGCCCGGGCGAGGATCCGCGAGGACCTCGATGCCGCCATGCTGCGTGACCCAGCAGCAGAGACGCGGGCGGATGTCGCCGTGAACTCGCCCGGGCTGCACGCGATCTGGGCCTACCGCGGTCTCCACCGGTTGTGGCAGCGGCCGGGTGGGCGACCGGCGGCCCGCGCGCTGTCGACCCTCGTGCGGTCCGTCACCGGGGTGGAGATCCATCCGGGTGCCCAGATCGGCCGACGCTTCTTCATCGACCACGGCATGGGCGTCGTCATCGGCGCCACCGCAGTGGTCGGTGACGACGTCATGCTGTACCACGGCGTCACGCTCGGCGGCCGCTCCCTGGCGCGCGGTACCAAGCGCCACCCCACCGTCGGGGACCGCGTCACCATCGGTGCCGGCGCGCGGGTGCTCGGCAACATCGAGATCGGCGACGACGTGCAGATCGGCGCCAACTCCGTGGTCGTCAAGCCGATCCCGGCCGGGGCGGTGGCGACCGGGATCCCGGCCACCGTCCGCTTCCCGGCGCGGCGAGACGAGGACCCCTACGACGCGCTGTTCGCCGAACCCGCCCTCTTCATCTGACAACGGGAGCCGGGGCGCTCCAGTCGGAGCCGTAGTAGCAGAAGACGCCGGCAGCCGGTTGCTGCTCGACCACCGCGGCCCAGGCGGTCGATGCGTCCTGCCCTCCGGCCAGCAGCCGGTGGTAGGCCACCATCGCGTCCGCGGCGACGTGGTCCGCGACCGGTGCCACGGCACCCAGGACACTCGTCGCGCCGAGCGAGATGAGGGCGATCGCCAGGCCGAGGGGCTCGTCGCCCGGGCGGGTGGAGAACTGCCCGACGTCGCAGGCGGACAGGGAGACGTGCTCGGCGGCGACCGGACGCGGGAACTCATGCGCGAAGACCGGCCCGTCGACCATCTCGATCGAGGAGAACAGCGGGCTCTGCGCCTCGTGCACGCCGTGGGCGGCGAGGTGCACGACCCGCGCCGCGCCCAGGGCGTGGAGCACGTCCTCGCTCGTCGCCGGTGAGACGTCCACATCGGAGGGGCCGTGCGACCATGCGGCCCGGACCGCCCGGATCTCCGGCCCGGTACGGGACAGGCCGGGTCCGTACAGCGCCGCCACAGGCTCTGACCAGCGGGCCGGCCCCGTGCGCCACGGCCCGCGAACCCAGCGGGTGAGTGACGGGGCGACCGTGACCGGACGTCCCCGAAGGCTCGGCAACAGGCTCCAGGGCACGGCCGCGAGAGTTCGCGAAGGGATGACGACGACCCGCGGCTCGTCAGGCCCGGCCGGGTTGAGCACCGCGTCGAGGCCCGCCAACGATGACGCCGTGGCGCGCTCGAGCGTCTCCGCCATGGGGGACCCGGCCGCGAGGATGGCCCGGGCCCGCAGGTCGCGGCGAAGTCGGGTGACGAGGCGCGCGACCTCCTCGATGCGGCCGCTCGGACGGACGGTGATCCCGCGGTCCGTCAGCACGATGGTCCAGACGTCGTCGTCCACCTCGAAGAACTCGACGACGGTGACGCCCCGCTCGGATGCCGCGGCCCTGGCCTCGTCCGAATCCACCGGGGCCACCGTGCCCGCCGTCGACCCGTGGACCGTCACGCTCCACTCCCGTTCGGACACCTCCTCCTCCAGCGCGGCGGTCTGGGCGGCGAGGGTGGGAGAGGTCTGGAGCGCACCGTCCGAGGAGAGCCGTCGCAGGCGTCGCAGCTCACGGGTCATGGACCGGAGCTCCGGGTCGTCGGGTCTCGTCACGGGGTTGATCCGGTGAGAGATGGCCCGCCATCGCTCGATGCTCGTGAGGATGCCGTCCGCGTCACCTGCGGCGAGGGCACGCTGGGCGTCGAAGACCGCGAGCTGCCGGCCGTGCAGGGCAAGGGAGGCCCGCACGTCGAGGCTGGACGACTGGAACTGGTGGGCCGCCAGGAGCCGGTTGCCCGTGGTGATGCGGCGCTCCGCCTCGACGTGACGCCCCCGTGCATGGTCCAGGCGGGCCCGCACGAGCGTGTCGTGGAGGCGCGCCCCGAGCGACTCGCGCGTGGTGCGGTGCAGGGTCGAAAGTCGGAGGTCCGCACCGTCGAGGTCGTCGAGGAGCAGCCGCGCCTCGGCCTCGAGCCGAACCGCTCGGAGGTCCTCGGTCGTCGTGGGGACGGGAACGTCGCCATTTCGCCGCGCCAGCTCGGCAACCACACCTGGCAGGTCCCGGCGCTCGGCGACGTCGATGGTGGCGCGGATGAGGGTCGCGTCCTGCAGCAGGGCCTCCACCTGCCGGGTGCGGTAGGCCGCCATGGCGCTCTCGATGTGGTGTCTGGCGCCCGTCAGGTCGCCCGCGAGGAGGTCGCACCGGGCAAGACGGGCGCTGATCTCACCCTCTTCCAGCCGATGCCCGTCGCGTCGGGCCACCTCGAGGGCATCGCCGAGGGCATGTCGTGCCTGGTCCACGAGCCCGGCCTCCAGCAGCACCTCTGCATGGTCGAGTCGTGCACGGTCCCGCGCCACGACGGCATCCATGCGGTCCGCCGCTCGCATGAGCACCAGCGCGCGGGGCAGGTCGCCGTCGACGAACGCGAGGCAGGCGAGGTTGTGCCGGGCCTTGAACTCCTGGTCGACGAGTCCGTTGTCTGCGGCGATCCCGGCCGCTCGGGAGAGGTCGCTCTCGGCCTCGGAGCTGTGTCCCAGGCTGAGGTGCGCCAAACCCCGGTTGATGAGGAGTGCGCACAGCTGGCTCGGGTTGAGCACGTCCTCGTCGTCGTGCACCGGCTCCAGCGCGACGAGGGTGGCGCCCCAGCTGCCCCCGCGGACATGAATGGCCCCCTCCTGCACATGGCTGAGCGCCACGAGCACGCGGTCGTCGATGGCCGTCGCGCGAGCGCGAGCATCGTGGAGCATGCGCAGCGCCGGGCCCAGTCCGTTGACCTCGAGCTCGGTCCACGACCGGGTGATGAGCACCCGCACCCGCAGCCGCTCGGCATCCCCTCCGGTCTCCTGGCCGAGCGCCTCCAGTGCACGGCCAAGCCTGTCGGCGGCAGCATCGAAGCGGCCCACCTCGTTGTCGTGCCGAGCCTCGGCGAGGAGGGCCTCGGCCACGTCGGGTGGACGCTCGATGAAGCTCTCCTACAGCTCGATCGCCGGCGTGATGATGGGCGGCGCCGCCACGTCTCCGCGGCGGCGGATGACGAAGTTCACGAGACCGCGCTCGACTCCGGTGAACGAGAAGCGCCCCTCCTCGTCGACCACCGCAGTGCGGGTGCGTCCTCGCTCGCGGAGCTCGACCTCGACGTCGGTCTCGCTCACCCACCCGACGATGTCGGCCCTGGTCGTCGCACCGTGCTCGATGCTCACCATGACGCTGAGGCCGTCGCTCGCGAACGTCACGGTGTCGGCACGGTCGTAGTCGGTGCCTCGCACTGTCTCCAGAGTGGCGCTCGAGACGATGTCTGCGACCTCGGCCTCGAGCGCGGCCACCGTCATGGCGAACTTGACGCGGTCGACGAGGTCGGCGGGCGGAGGGTCCACGACCTCGTGAAGGTGCCGGAGCTGGTCGAGCACGTGGGCGTCGACGTCGTCGAGGGCACCGGCAGCGAGGGTGGTCTCTGGATCCGGGGTGGCACTCATGACGGCATCTCCCAACGAGGGTCTGTGACAAGGGCGTGGCGGAGCTTGGCGAGGCAGCGCCCCCGCGTCGGTCCGATGCTGCCGACGGGCATACCCAGCGCTTGGGCGACCGTGGCGTAGTCCGGCTTCTCGGCGAAGGCGATCGCGCGCAGGAGGGCCTTGCACCGGTCCGAGAGCGTGGCGAAGTGGTGCCACACGAGGCGGTCGTCGGCCTCGGCGAGGACCGCGAGCTCGGGAGACGGGGCCGTGGCGTCCGGCTCGGCGTCACGCACGTCGGCGTGGGCAGCCGGTTCCTCGCGGTGGCCGCGGGAGACGCTGGACCACGCGTCACGCTTGGTCGTCGTGATGAGCCACTTGAGCACCGACTGTGGGTCGGCGATCGAGGGGGCGTGCTCGACGAGCTTGAGCCACGTGTTCTGGACGACGTCCTCGGCGGCCTGGTGGTGAAGACCTTGCTGTCGCGCGACCGCCCACAGCAGCGGCGTCACCTCGTCGACCAGCGTCGACATGCCGGCGGTCTCACCGTCGCGATAGGCACGGAAGGCACTGGCCGCGCGGTTGGCGAGGCTGTGGGCGCCGGCATCGGTGTGCATCATGACGTCCCGCGGATGCACCGCTTGAGCAGCCGGCGGAGGGCGGTGTTACGGGACCTGGTGACCTTGTCGAGCGGCTTGTCGACCAGGAGGCAGGCGAGCTCGCCGACGAAGGCCGGCGCGGCGAACGACGTCCCGCTCCAGACGCCGAAGCCACCGCTGTAGTCGTCGGGGTCAGAGGTGCCGCGGTCGGGATTGGTTGCCTCGGGCACGAAGACGGATCCTCGCAGCGAGCTGTTGAAGGTGGTGGGCATCGTGCTGACCACCGCCACGCCGGGCCGGTAGCAGCTCACCCACGGGCCGGTGTTCGAGAAGAGGCTGACGGCCGCTCCTGGCGGGTTGCTCGCCCCCACGCTCACCACGGGCACTCCACGGCCGGGGACGTCGGCGAGGGCAGCCGGCCAGAACGGCTGAGTGGTCGCACCGTTCCCGGCCGCGGCGACGACGGACACGCCCGCCTCGCCCAGAGCTCGGATGAGCGCGAACAGGGCGGACTCGTGCTCCACGCTCTGGGGTGTCTCGTGGTAGTAGCCGAGGGAGAGGCTGACGACGTCCAGCGGTTCACCCTTGTCACCGCCGTCCAGCCGGGCCCACTGCCTCATGAGCAGCTTCTGCAGGGCGTCGATGAGGTCCATCTCGTCCGCGGCACCGTCGCCGTACATGACCGGGACGATGACCAGCCTGCTGTCCGGACACCGCTGACGGATGATTCCTGCGATGAAGGTGCCGTGGCCCGCCAGGGGGTCCAGGCTCCGGTTGAGGTGGTCGAGGGTGACCCCTGACCCTTCCGGGTCGTCTTCCGGGGGAAACCGCAGACCGATGGGTTCGCCGTGGATGCGCGGGTCTCGCTCGACGTTCGAGCGAGGTCCGAACCACGGGTGCTCACCGAGGCCGGTGTCGAGGATGGCGACGACGGGACCCGACGTGGAGGTGGAGCGGGGGGCCGCCATCCCGACGACGACTGGCGCACGGCCGTCGGCTGCCCCAGGCCCCCCGCCGACACCCGAGGCGTAACCCACACCTGACGCGTACCCGACCCCGGAGGCGTATCCCACCCCGGAGGCGTACCCGACCCCGGAGGCGTACCCCACCCCGGAGGCGTACCCGACGCCCGAGGCGTACCCCACCCCGGAGGCGTACCCCACGCCCGAGGCGAAGCCCGTGGCCATCATGACGTGGCACAGGCTCCAGGCGTCCACCTCCGGCAAGTTCTCGGCGCGTGCGCGCTGGAGCACTGACCACGCATCGATCGGTCCGCCGAGCCGGTCCGCGTAACCGGTCAGCCGGACCACCTCGTGCGCCACGGAGTCGAGCCGTTCGGCTTGGCCGAGCCTGTTCGCCAGGTCGAACGTCCCCCGCTCGATGACCTCGACACCGAACTGCATGTCGGCCCGATCACCCAAGGCACGCAGACTCTCCAGTGGGCCTCCGGTGCGGTCCAGCCGCCCCCCCTTCAAACCGGGGAGCACCAGCCGGTCGGGGATGTACACCGTCGGCTGGACAGGTGACTGGCTGCCGAGCACCTCGGCCGTGTCCGGGTCCAGGACCCGGGCGCCGAACCGACGGATGGCGGTCGCCGGTACCGAGTAGATCGGCGTCGAGGGCTGCGGCTGGGATCGACTGCCTCCCTCGTCCTTGCCGGCGGTCGTGTCGTCCATCTGCAGCTCCTGTCCCGCCAAGCCGTGGGCGCCTACCCGTCGGGCTCAGAGTAGTGATGATCATCGGCGCTGAACAGGAGCGCCCGGGGCAGCCGCTGATACGTCCGACGTGCGCATTTCAGGGGGGACAGGTATCACGGGCGCTCCGACGCCCTCCTTCCCGACGTCGGACCCGAAGGGCGTCACGGCACCGGGCCGTGGAGGCGCGGTACACGAGACGAGGGTTCCGCGACACGAGGAACCGGCCACGCCGGCTCTGGCGCCGCAGGGGGCGCTGAAGTCCCGGGGTGGCCGGTGTCGTGCGGATCTGCCGCCCAGAGGTCCTGGCCGCGACGGCGATCCGCCTGGACGGAGGGGTTCAGGCGGCGCCGTCGGCGCGCGTGGCGCTCGCCCAGGGGTCGGTGCCCGGTGTGCCGTTGGCGTCGCCCGAGCCGGGGATCGCCTCCCCGGCCACCGTCCGGGTCGACCGCAGCTTGTCCCCCGTTGCGCGAGCGGCGTCGGCGACCATGTCGGCGACGACCGGGGCGGCCTTGGTGCGGGCCACCTCCTTGGCCGTCGAGACCTGCTTCTGCACCGGCCCGGAGTTCCAGACCTTGGCCGAGGTCTGTCGGATCTGCTCGTACCGCTGCCTGCCTGCGCGCGCCCCGAGGACGTAGCCGGCGGCCAGACCGGCGATGAAGGTCAGCTTCGCCATGGGTGGGCTCCTTTCGTCGGCCTCCGACCCTACCGGCGGATCGTTCTCGGATGCCGTCCGCGGCGGCATACCCTTGTCCCTGCCCGGCGCGCCCGGGTCAGGAGGGCTCGCATAGTGGCCTAGTGCGGCGGTCTTGAAAACCGCTAGGGGCGCAAGCCTCTCGTGGGTTCGAATCCCACGCCCTCCGCACCACCATTCAGGGTCCTCGACGGGTCGTCAGCCCGGCGGGGGGATCTCGCCGGAGCCGCGCACGACGAGGGTCGGCTCGAGCACGATGTGCTGCGGCGGTGCCGAGTTGCCGTCGATGCGGTCGAAGAGCAGGTCCGCGACCATGCTGCCGATCCGCCGGACATCCTGACGGATCACCGTCAGCGGCGGGTCGAGGAGGTCGGCCAGCGGGAAGTCGTCGAAGCCCACGAGGGCAACTCGGTGCTGGAGACCCCGTTCGGACAGGGCACGGACCGCCCCCACCGAGAGGATGTTCCGGCCGCAGAACACGGCTGTCGGTGGGTCGTCGAGCTCGAGCAGTGAGTGCATCACCGTGGTCGCCTCGTCCGTCGACCGGACACTCGTGACGACGAGGCGAGGGTCCGGGGGAAGGTGGCGCCCGGCATACGCGTCGGTGAAGCCGGCGTGCCGAAGGCTTGCGGTGCGGATCGACTCCATGTCCACCAGGGCGGCGATGCGGCGGTGCCCACGGGCCAGGAGGTGCTCCGTCGCGAGAGCTGCTCCTGCGCGGTTGTCGACGACGACGGAGTCGGCATCCACCCCGCGCGGCTCGCGGTCCACGAAGACCGCCGGGGTGTCCGTGCGCAGCTCCGCGACGAGGTAGTCCTGTCGCTCGCTCGCCGGCATGAGAACGAGGCCGTCGACGCGGCGGGTCACGAGGTCATGGACGAGCTCCACCTCCCGGTCGCTCTCCTCGTCGAGGCTGGCGGCGAGCACCGCGGTGCCGCGCAGCCGGGCCGAGTCCTCGAGCGAACGCAGCAGGCTGGCGGAGAAGGAGTTCGACAGGTCCTGCACCAGCGCCCCCACGACACCGGTGCGCGCACCGGTCCTGCGCAGGTTGCTCGCCGCGAGGTTGGGCCGGTAGTCGAGGCGGCTCACCGCGGCCGCGACACGCTCCCGGACGTCCTGTGACACGCCGGCCTCGTCGTTGACGACACGCGACACCGTCTTGAGGCTGACACCTGCCAGAGCGGCGACGTCCCGCATGGTGGCGCGGGCTGTCTGGGCTGACAACGATGTCACCTTCACATCACGATGTGTACTCCATAACTTGACGATTGTGCAAGCACGGGCTAGACATGTCCCTGACAACGTTGTCACGACGCGGTCGTCCAGTTTCAGACTCAAAGGAGAGTTCGCCCCATGCACATCCGCCAGCTTTCGCCCTCGCGCTCGGCGCGCAGGGTGCTCGCCTCCGTCGGGATCGTCGGCCTCGCGCTCAGCGCCGCCGCCTGTGGTTCGGACGACGACGGCGGCTCCGGCTCCCCGGGCGCCGCCGGCGACACCGAGAAGATCGGCGTCGCGCTCATCACGAAGGACTCCTCGAACCCGTTCTTCGTCGCCATGCAGAAGGGTGCGCAGGCCGACGCCGACAAGAACAACGTCGACCTCACCATCGCCTCGGGCAAGCAGGAGGGCGACGACGCCGGCCAGATCGCCGCCATCGAGCAGGCCGTCGTCCGCGGTGACAAGGGCATCCTCATCACCCCGATGTCCACCGGTGTCAACGACGCGATCGAGAAGGCCCGCGACGCCGGCCTCTACGTCATCGCCCTCGACACCCCGCCGGACCCGGCCGAGACCGTCGACATCACCTTCGCCACCGACAACCGCGAGGCGGGCAGGCTCATCGGCCAGTGGGCGGCTGCCACGCTCGACGGCGGGCAGGCGACCATCGCTCTCCTCGACCTGTTCAACGACAAGATCGTCTCCGTCGACTACGACCGTGACCAGGGCTTCCTCGAGGGCATGGGCATCGACGTGGCCGACCCGAAGAAGAACGGCGACGAGGCCGCGACCGGCAAGTACACCGGCGGCAAGGGCGGCGACTACACGATCGTCTGCAACGAGCCCAGCAACGGCGCTGAGGACGGTGGCCGCACGGCCATGGAGACGTGCCTGACCGGCAGCGACGGCATCAACGTCGTCTACACGATCAACGAGCCGGCCGCGGTCGGCGCCTCCGCTGCGCTCAAGGCAGCCGGCATCACCGACGCGCTCGTCGTGTCGGTCGATGGTGGCTGCGCCGGCGTCAACTCGGTCAAGGACGGGACCATCGGCGCCACCGCGCAGCAGTACCCGCTGAAGATGGCGACCCTCGGTATGGAGGCCATCGCCAAGATCGCGCGTGGCGGCGAGAAGCCGACCACCAGCGAGGGTCTCGAGTTCTTCAACACGGGCGTCGCGCTCGTGACGGACAAGCCGGCGGAGGGTGTCGAGAGCATCACCACCGACGAAGCCCTGAAGATCTGCTGGGGCTGACCTCGATGTCGTCGTCCACATCGGCTGCTGCCGCCGAGTTCGCTCGGCGGCGGCAGAGCCCCGTCCAGAGGATCCAGCACCTGCTCCACGGCTACCCGTGGCTGAGCCCGCTCTTCCTGCTCGTGCTGACGTTCGTCGTCTTCTCGATCCTCAACCCTCGCTTCGCGTCCCCCAACGCGCAGTCCCTGCTCTTCCAGCAGGTCGCCGTCGTGGCGTGCCTGGCGATCGGGCAGACCCTCGTCATCCTCACCGCCGGCATCGACCTGTCGGTCGGCGCCATCACGATCCTCGCGATGATGGTCATGGCGACCCTCGCCGCCGAGAACGG
>JAQSWG010000050.1 GCA_029266735.1 Ornithinibacter sp. | reverse complement strand
TGCCCTCGTGGGCGAGCCCGAGTTCGAGCACGACGGATCGCTCGTCACGGTCGTCGTCGACGGTCAGCCCCAGTCGGCGGTCGACCTCGACGACCCCACTCGGCTCGACTTCGAGTACGTGCAGCACCTGGCGCTGTGCGTCGACGCTCTGGCTCCTGCCGGCCCACTGCGCGTCACCCACGTCGGAGGCGCCGGGCTGACGCTCGCGCGATGGGTGCAGCACACCCGCCCCGGCTCGCCGCAGATCGTGTTCGAGCCGGACGCCGCCCTCACCGACGCAGTGCGACGTGAGCTGCCCCTCCCTCGCGGGCACCGCATCCGCGTGCGTGCCCTCGACGGCATGAGCGGTGTGCCCGGCCTCAGGGACGCCAGCGCGGACCTCGTGATCGTCGACGCCTACGACGGCGGCCGCGTCCCGCCGGAGCTCGGCTCGCTGGAGTGGTTCGCCGAGGTCGCGCGGGTGGTGGGTCCTCGTGGGCTGCTCCTCGCCAACCTCGCCGACGAGCCGGGCATGCGGTATGCCGCGCGCGTCGCAGCCGGTGCCCGGCAGGCCTTGGGGCACGCGGCGTTCGTCGCCCTCCACGAGGTGCTCAAGGGCAAGCGGTTCGGCAACCTCGTGCTGGTCGCCTCGCGCGGCCCGCTGGACGTGTGGACGCTCCGGCGCGCGACCGCCTCCGCGCCGCTACCCACGGGCGTGCTGGCCGGTGACCAGCTCCAGTGGCGCACTGCGGGAGCACGACCCTTCCGCGCTGGCGCCGGCGACACGGCATCCTCACCGGATCCGCCCCACCGGGGCGCGTGGCGCCGCCGGTGACGCCGGCAGCTCCCGTGACGCGGCACGAGGAGCAGCTCGTGCCAACGGGTCACAGCATGGGTGGGTCGGTCAGCCGAGGTCGTATGCCGTGGCGTGGTGAGGCTGGTAGAGCAGGATGTCATCGGCGCCGGGCACGCGGAGGGAGACCCCACGACCGAAGCCCATCTCCTGCGGCTCGTCCGCGAACTCGGCGCCTCGCTCGGAGAGCTGGGCAACTGTCGCATCGAGGTCGTCGCACATGACCGAGATCGAGTGGTGCCTGGTCGAGCGGTACGACCGGCCGTCGTGCTCGTCGGCGGTGGGGTGCACGCCCAGTTCGCTCGGGCCGGTCCTGAAGATCAGCCACTCGGTGGGATCTTCTCCACCGGTCCCGCTTCCGGTCCCGGCGTCGCCCTGCTCTCCCTCGGACACGAACGGCCACTGCAGGACGTCCTTGAAGAAGGCCCGGGTCGCCGTGGCGTCATCGGAGTACACGAGTGTGTGGATCGCAGTGATCATCCTCGACCGTAGCGCGACCGCAGCCGCGGGCCACTCAGCCGAGGAGGCTGGCGCGAATCTCCGCATGGCGGACGAGAAATGCTCTCTCGTCCAGGCGCTTGCGTCGCATCCACGAGGTGACCTCTTCGTTGCACTTGCTCGCGTTGCACGGCCCGCAGGCCGGGGCGATGTTGTCCAGCGTGTAGCGCCCACCGCGCGAGATCGGGAGCACGCAGTCACGCTGCACCGGCCCCTCGGTCGCGCCGCAGTACGCACAGCCGCCCCAAGCCGCCTTGAGCGCCGTCCACTGCTCGTCGGTGAGGTCATGGTCGACGCCGGCCATCCGCCGTTCACGGCGCCTCGCGGCCCGCGCCCGTCTCCGGTCGACCGCCACGGCCACATCGTAGGCATCGGCACCGCCGGCTGGCGGAAGCTCCAGCGGTCTGCCGCGCGTCGGGTGATCACGGGTACGCCGGGCCGACAGCAGCCCACCGTGGTCAGCTCTTCTTCGTGAGCTCCTCAGCGAGCATCACGATGATGCCGCTCGGGCCGCGGACATAGGTCAGCTTGTAGAGGTCTTCGTAGGTCGCCACGCCGCGCAGCGGGCGGCAGCCGTGCTTCGCCGCGATCTCGAGGGCTTCGTCGATGTCGTCGACCGAGAAGGCCACGCGGTGCATCCCGATCTCGTTGGGCCGGGTGGGTTCGGTCTCGATTGCGTCGGGGTGGATGTACTCGAAGAGCTCCAGGCGACCGTTGCCGTCGGGTGTCTGGAGCATGGCGATCCTGGCGTGGTTGCCGTCCAGGCCAACCGCGGTGTCGGTCCACTCCCCGCTGACCGTGTCACGGCCGAGGACGGTCAACCCCAGGTCGGTGAAGAAGGCGACCGTCGCTTCGAGGTCGCGGACCGCGATGCCGACGTTCTCGAGCTTGATGGGCATGTCCTTCACGCTACCGAGTTCGCATGGCGTCATCAGGTCCAGAACCCGAAGCCGAGGGTTTCGCTACCACCCGACTCTGACGTGGTGTCTTCTCACTCACGTTCGACGGCACGCCGAGTATCGCCAGTCATAGAGTGAAAGGGACGCTTGGGGAGATGGTCGACATGTCAGTCGTGATGTGGATCGTTGCCGCCGTCCTGCTCGTCGCCGCCGCGATGCTCGTCTGGGGCGTCGGCGAGGCGGGCTTGTGGGTGGCCGTCATCGCTGTGGGGATCGCGGTGGTTGCCGTGGAGCTGGTGCGTCGGCGTCACGCGTCCTAGCAGGGTGAGGTCGGCCGGCCCGCTCCCGCGGCTCAGCCCACCCAGACCCGGGCGTTGCGGAACATCCGCAGCCAGGGGCTCTCGTCCTCGACGGGTCCGGAGGTCCACGACATCTGCGCGTTGCGGGAGACCCGCTCGGGGTGCGGCATCATCGCGGTGAAGCGCCCGTCCGGTGTCGTCACGGCCGTCAGGCCGTCGGGCGATCCGTTGGGGTTCATCGGGTATGCCGTCGTGGGCCTGCCGTGATGGTCGACGAACCGCGCCACCCGTTCCACCCCGCCGGAGTCCCCGCGGGCCGAGAAGTCGGCGAACCCCTCACCATGAGCGACCGCGATGGGCAGCCGGCTCCCCGCCATGCCAGCCATGAGGACGGACGGCGACTCCAGAACCTCCACCATGCTGAGTCGTGCCTCGTACTGCTCGGAGCGGTTGCGGGTGAACGTCGGCCAGGCCTCCGCCCCCGGGATCAGGTCGGCGAGTGCCGCGAACATCTGGCACCCGTTGCACAGGCCCAGCCCGAAGGTGTTGCTCCGGCGGAAGAAGTCGCGGAACGAGGCGGTGAGCCGCTCGTTGAAGAGCACCGACCGCGCCCAGCCCTCGCCCGCACCGAGCGTGTCGCCGTAGGAGAACCCGCCGCACGCCACGAGCCCGATGACCTGGTCGAGGCCGAACCGTCCGGTGTGGAGGTCGGTCATGTGCACGTCGTACGTGTCGAACCCTGCCCTGTCGAAGGCGAAAGCGGTCTCGACATGACTGTTGACGCCTTGCTCCCGGAGGATGGCGACCCTCGGCCGGATGCCCAGTGACAGGTACGGGGCCGCGACGTCCTGGGTGGGGTCGAACGTGGGCATGACGGCGAGGCCGGGGTCGCTGTCCGACCCCACCGCCGCATGCTCCTCCTCCGCGCAGACCGGGTTGTCGCGGATCGCGGAGATCCGCGCCGAGATCTCGTCCCACGCCTGCGCGAGGTCGCGCACGGGCTCGTCGAGGACGACCTCGTGGCCCAGGCGCACCCGCGCGCGGCGCTCGTGCAGCGGTCGCCCGACAACGCGGAACATGCCGCCGAGCCCGTGCGAGGCGAGCACGGCCTCCACCTCGGCCAGCCGCGCAGCCGGAACCTCGAGCACAGCGCCGAGCTCCTCGGCGAACAGACCCGCCAACGAGCGTACGTGGACCTCGACGCCGCACCCACCAGCGAACGCCATCTCCGCGACCGTGGCCCAGAGGCCACCGTCCGACCGGTCGTGGTAGGCGAGAACCGCTGCACGGGAACGGAGGTCGTTCACGGCTGCCACAAGGTCAAGGAGTCGCTGCGGATCGTCGAGGTCGGGCACCGGGCCGCCGAAGACGCCAACGGCCTGAGCGACCACGGACCCGCCCAGCCGGTCCCGGCCAGCTCCGAGGTCGACGAGCACGAGCACCGTCTCGCCGGGGGCCGCCCCGCCGGCAGCGTCACCGCGTCCACCGCGCAGCTCCGGCGTCAGGGTCCCCCTGACATCGGGGAGGGACGCGAACGCGGTCACGACGAGCGAGATCGGTGAGGTGACCTGCCTGGCCCCTCCTGTCGTGGGGTCGGTCCACCGCGTCCGCATCGAGAGCGAGTCCTTACCGACCGGCACCGACACCCCCAGCGCCGGACAGAGCTCCATCGCCACGGCCTCCACCGTGTCGTAGAGCGCCGCGTCCTCGCCGTCCTCCCCGCACGCCGCCATCCAGTTGCAGGACAGCTTGACGCCCCGCAGTCCGGTGACCGGCGCGGCGAGCAGGTTCGTCAGCGCCTCGCCGACCGCCATCCGGCCGGATGCCGGGCCGTCGACCGCCGCGAGCGGCATCCGCTCACCCGTCGCCATCGCCTCGCCGGCGAGCCCGACGTGGTCGGCCAGCGTCACGGCGACGTCCGCGACGGGAACCTGCCACGGCCCCACCATCTGGTCGCGGTGGGTGAGACCCCCGACGGTCCGGTCGGCGATCGTCACGAGGAAGCGCTTGCTCGCCACGGTCGGGTGCCGCAGCACGGCGTACGCCGCGTCGCGCACATCGAGCGCCGAGAGGTCGACGTCACCGGCATCCCGCTCGACCCGAGCCACGTCCCGCGTCATCCGCGGGGGTCTGCCGAGCAGCACCTCCATCGGCATGTCGATCGCGCGGTCCTCGCCCGGGTGGTCCTCGGGCCCGTCAGCGAGCACGAGGCGCCCGTCGCCGCGCGCCACGCCGACGACGGCATACGGGCAGCGCTCACGGTCGCAGAGCGCGGCGAAGCGCGGCAGCGACTCGGGCGCCAGGGCGACGACGTACCGCTCCTGGGACTCGTTGCACCACGCCTCCTTCGGAGCCAGACCCGACTCCTCGAGCGGGATGGCCGAGAGGTCGAACCGGGCGCCGAGGCCGGCACCGTCGACGAGCTCCGGGAAGGCGTTGGAGAGCCCACCAGCACCGACGTCGTGGATGGCGAGGATGGGGTTGTCCTCGCCGAGCCCCCAGCAGTGGTTGACGACCTCCTGGGCACGCCGCTCGATCTCGGGGTTGCCCCGCTGCACCGAGTCGAAGTCGAGGTCGGCGGCGTTGGCACCCGCGGCCATCGACGACGCCGCTCCCCCGCCCATGCCGATGCGCATTCCGGGTCCGCCGATCTGGACGAGCAGGGTGCCGGCCGGGAAGAGCACCTTCTCGGTCATCCCTGCGCTGATCGTGCCGAGGCCGCCGGCACTCATGATCGGCTTGTGATAGCCGCGGCGCACGCCGTCGACCGTCTGCTCGTAGACCCGGAAGAACCCGCCCAACCCCGGACGGCCGAACTCGTTGTTGAACGCCGCCGCCCCGATCGGCCCGTCGAGCATGATCTCCAGGGGGCTGGCGATGTGGTGGGGGGCGCCGTACGGCTCGCGTTCCCACGGCTCGTCGAGGCCCGGCAGGTGGAGGTTCGAGACGGCGAAGCCGGTGAGGCCCGCCTTGGGCCGCGAGCCCCGACCGGTCGCGCCCTCGTCGCGGATCTCACCGCCGGCGCCGGTGGCGGCCCCCGGGAACGGCGAGATCGCAGTCGGGTGGTTGTGCGTCTCCACCTTCATGAGGACGTGCACGTCGTCCTCGCGCCCGGCGTACCGGCTGGGTCCGTCGGCCGACTCGGGCCGCCAGACCACCCGTCGACCGCCCACCATGACCGAGGCGTTGTCCTTGTAGGCGACCACGGTGCCCTCCCCCGCGACCTCCTCGGTGTGCCGGATCATCCCGAACAGCGACCGAGGCTGGGCCCGGCCGTCGACGACGAAGTCGGCGTTGAAGATCTTGTGCCGACAGTGTTCGGAGTTCGCCTGGGCGAACATCATCAGCTCGACGTCGGTGGGGTTGCGACGAAGGCCGGTGAAGGCCTCGACGAGGTAGTCGACCTCGTCGTCGGAGAGGGCCAGGCCGTATGCCGTGTCCGCCTCCAGGACCGCGGCACGCCCTCGGCCCAGCACGTCGACGTGCTCCATCGGCTCGGCGTCCCGCTCGGCGAAGAGGCCCGCCGCGTCGCCCCGCGTCGGCAGCGCCGACTCTGTCATCCGGTCGTGGAGCACGTCGGCGCAGGCGGCCCACTGCTGATCGGTGAGCGGCTCGCGGGAACCCAGGTGGTACTCAGTGACGCGCTCGACGCGGCGGACGTCGACCCCACAGCTGTGCGCGATGTCGGTGGCCTTGCTCGACCACGGGGACAGCGTGCCCAGTCGAGGTGCCACGACCACGCACGTGACGTGCGCGTCCTCCGGGTCGCCGGCATACGGCTCGCCGTAGGTGAGGAGCCTCGCAACCGTGGCAACCGTTCCCTCGTCGGGCTCCGTCTCGCTGGCCACCCAGTGGACGTGGCGGGCGGCCACCGAGGTGACGGTCGGCACCGAGGCGCGGAGCCGGGCGAGGAGTGCCGTGGTGCGGAACGGGGAGAGGGCGTTGCCGCCCGGAACGGTGGTCAGCACGAGGTCGTGCGACGAGGCCATGTGTGCGGTCTCCCGGTGGTGCGACGGGGGGCGGATGCCGGGCCTCAGGTTACCGGCGGCCACCGGCGCCGCGCGGGCGCCACGTGCGACCGCCGCGGCCCGCCCGTCCCCGGAGTCAGAACCGCTCGCCGGTGAGGCGCTCGTACGCCTCGACGTACTTCGCCCGCGTGCGCGCCACGACGTCGTCCGGAAGCGGCGGCGGCGGCTCACCCGAGCTCTTCGACCAGCCGGACGCCGGAGAGGTCAGCCAGTCGCGGACGTACTGCTTGTCGAAGCTGGTCTGCGGATGCCCGGGCTCCCACTCGTCGGCCGGCCAGAAGCGGGACGAGTCCGGTGTGAGCACCTCGTCGGCAAGGACCACCTCGTCCCCGCGCATCCCGAACTCCACCTTGGTGTCGGCCAGCAGGATGCCGCGGGCGGCGGCGATCCGGTTCCCTCGCTCGAGGATGGCGACGGTGAGGTCCCGAACCCGAGCGGCCAGGTCGGCACCCAGCTCCGCCTCGACGACGGCATACGGAATGGGTTCGTCGTGCTCGCCGACCGGCGCCTTGGTCGACGGCGTGAAGATGGGCTCGGGCAGGCGGTCGCCGTCCACGAGGCCCGGCGGGAGCGGGATGCCGCTCACCGCGCCCGTCGCGGTGTACTCGCCGAGCCCCCCGCCGGTGAGGTAGGCACGAGCCACGCACTCGACGGCGAGCATCCGCAACCGCTCCACGAGCACGCCCCGGCCACGGACGGCATCGGGCACGGCTGTCGAGACGACGTGGTTGGGCACGAGGTCGTCGAGCTGCGAGCACCACCACAGGGAGAGGCGGGTGAGCACCTCTCCCTTGTCGGGGATGGGGCTGTCGAGCACGACGTCGAACGCGGAGATGCGGTCGGAGGCGACGAGGAGCAGCTGGTCCTCGCGTGGCTGACCCGAGCCGGGGTCCAGTGGGGCGTACAGGTCCCGGACCTTGCCCGAGTAGACGTGGACGAAGCCGGGGAGCTGCTGAGGCTGGTCGGGCATGGCGGCGATTGTTCCAGCCACCCGCGTTCTCGGCCGCTCGTCAGTCTCGCGTCGCCGGAGGCCAACGACGGGGGCCCGGCCCCTCCGACGCCAGCGAGTCGTCGCGGTTGTAGACCGGGCACGTGCGCAAGGACAGGCAGCCGCACCCGATGCAGGACTCCAGGCCGTCACGGACGGCGATCATGGCGTCGATCCGCTCGGTGAGCAGGGCCTGCCACCGCGACGAGAGCCGGGTCCAGTCGCGCTTGGTCGGCGGCCGGTCCTCGGGCAGCTCGGCGAGAGCGTCGGCGAGCTCGGCGAGGGACAGCCCGAACCGCTGACCCGCCCGGATCACCGCGATGCGTCGCAGTGTGTGCCGCTCGAAGCGGCGTTGGTTGCCATGAGTGCGCACGGACGAGATGAGGCCACGCTCCTCGTAGAACCGCACGGTGGGCACGCTGACACCCGAGCGCGCGGCCACCTCACCGATCGGAAGGAGGTCACGGCGGTCCACACCCGCACGGTACGCCGACTTGACCTCAAGTGTACTTGAGGTCCCACCATGTTCCGCATGCCGACGACCCAGGCGACACAGACGCGCCCCGCGACGCCGACAAGGCCGCCGTCACTCACGGCCCCTCCCGGTCGCCTCTTCGCCCGAGAGCACCTCCCCGTCGTGGCCGGGACCGTCGCGCTCGTCACCCTCGGGGCGTTCGAGAACCGTGCGGTGATGACGATCCTGCCCACGGTGACGCGCGACCTCGACGGGTGGGCGCTGTTCGGTGCGTCCACCGGCGCCTCGCTCGTGACGTTCACCATCGCCATGGCGTGGGCCGGCGGCTGGACGGACCGGCGCGGGCCCCGGCCGGCGCTCCTTCTCGGTCTGCTGGCCTTCGCCATCGCGCAGGTCGTGTCCGGCCTTGCCCCCACGATGGGCGTCTTCGTCGTCGGGCGGGGCTTGTCCGGGGCGGCCGAGGCCCTCGTCAACACGGCGCTGGTGGTGCTCGTCGCGCAGGCCCTGCCCGCCGAACTGCGCGCCAAGGTCTTCGCGTCGTTCGCGGCAGCGTGGATCCTGCCGTCACTGCTGGGCCCGAGCGTGGCGGGTGTGCTCGACGCGCTCGCAGGATGGCGGGCGGTCTTCGTCGCGCCGCTCGTCATCGTGCCCCTCGCGCTCCTCCCGGTGCGACGCGCACTCCGCACCACTCACCCTGGCGTCAGCGGTGAGGTGGACGTGGGCCAGGGCCGGCGGGTACGTGCCTCCCTCGTCCTCGCAGGAGGTCTCTCGGTGACGCTGCTCGCGGCGACGCTGCTGGCGGAGCCGACCACCCGGGCGCCCGGCGTCGTCGCGCTCGCTGTCGGGGTCTCCGGCGTCCTCGTCGGCGCCGCCCGTGCGCTGCCGGACGGCACGACGCGACTCGCGGCCGGGATCCCGACCGTCGTCACGCTTCAGCTCCTGGTCTCCGCTGCCTACACCGGCGTCGCAGGACTCATCCCGCTCATGCTCGTGCAGACCCATGACGCGTCGACGGCACTCGCGGGGGTCTCCTTGTCCGTGACCGGGGTGTTCTGGGCGGCGGGGTCGTGGCTCAACGGCACCGACCGGGCCCAAGGCCTTGCTGCCGCGGTGCGACTGCGGCTCGGTGGTGCTCTCATCGCCGTGGGCGCACTCGGCCCGGTGCTCCTGGCGCTCGACGTGGTCGGGATCGCCGCCGGGATGACGGGCTGGTCACTCGGTGCGCTCGGCATGGGCATCGTCTCGCCGACGATCACGACCGAGCTGCTCGCGCAGGCGCCCCCGGAGGAGCACGGCCGGGTGAGCTCGGCCCAGGGCCTGGCCGTCTCGACGGGCGTCGCGCTGCAGACGGCCCTCGTCGGGGCGGTCGTCGCGCTCGGGGGCGATGGCCTGGACGGGCCGGCCTTCGCCGCTCTCATGGCGGCCGGCGGGGTCACCGCGGTCGGCGTGTCCCTCGCCGCGGGGCGGTCCCGGCCCGCCGCCTAACGTGGCCGCATGGATCTCCGCATCTTCACCGAGCCGCAGGAGGGCGCGACCTACGAGGACATCGTCGCGGCCGCCCGGGCCACCGAGGACCTCGGGTACGACGGGTTCTTCCGCTCCGACCACTACCTCGCGATCTTCGGCGACGGGATGCCGGGGCCCACGGACGCCTGGACGACCCTGGCCGGGCTCGCCCGCGACACCTCTCGGGTCAGGCTCGGCACGCTCGTGACGTCGGTGACCTTCCGCCCCCCGGGGCTGCTCGCCGTGACGGTCGCCGACGTGGACCGGATGAGCGGTGGACGGGTGGAGCTCGGCCTCGGTGCCGGGTGGTTCGAGGCCGAGCACGCGGCATACGGCATCCCGTTCCCACCGCTGGGTGAGCGGTTCGACCGTCTCGAGGAGCAGCTCGCCGTCCTTCGTGGCATCTGGTCGACGCCGGCGGGCTCGACGTTCGACCACGACGGCCCCCACTATCCGGTGCGCGGCAACCCGGGGCTCGTCTCGCCGATGCAGGACGGTGGCGTGCCGCTCATCATCGGCGGTAGCGGGAAGCGGCGGACGCCGGCACTCGCTGCGCGCTTTGCGGCGGAGTTCAACGCCCCGTTCTCGCCGGTGGAGGCCACCGGTCGGCTCTTCGCACGGGTCGACGAGGCGTGCCGGGAGCACGGCCGCGACCCGTCGACCCTCGTCCACTCAACGGCACAGGTGGTGTGCGTCGGCCGCGACGACGCCGCCGTGCGCCGCAGGGCAGAGGCGATCGGCCGCGACGTCGAGGAGCTGCGCACCGGAGGCGTGGCCGGGACGTTCGACGAGGCGCGCGACCGGCTCGGCGGGCTCGCGGAGGTCGGCGCGACCCGGGTCTACCTCCAGGTGCTCGATCTCGCCGACCTCGACCACCTCGCGGACGTGCACGAGGCGCTGTCACGCATCTGAGCCGTGGGCACCGACGGCGGACGGGACGACCTCACCGCGCTCCGCACGAAGGGCGATGTCGCTGCGGTGGTGGGAGCCGGGCAGGCCGATCCCGTCGACGGCGGCATACGCCCGCCGGCGGGCGTCGGCGAGCGTTGGCCCCGTGGCGACCACCGAGAGCACGCGTCCCCCCGCGGACACCAGCTCGCCGGCCTCGTCCCGGGCCGTGCCGGCATGCAGCACGTATGCCGTGGGCGCGCCGACCACGTCGTCGGCGCCGCTGACCCGGTCACCGGTGCGCGGGGTGCCCGGGTAGTTCTCCGCAGCCACGACGACCGCCACCGCGTAGTCCTCCGACCACCGCAGGCGTGGCGCCTCGTCGAGGCGGCCAGTCGCGGCAGCGAGGAGCACCCCGCCGAGGGGGGTGGCGAGACGCGCGAGGACGACCTGCGTCTCGGGGTCCCCGAACCGGGCGTTGAACTCGATGACGCGCGGACCGCGAGGGGTGAGCGCCAGACCGACGTAGAGGACCCCGACGAACGGCGTCCCGCGTCGGTGCATCTCGTCGACGACCGGCTGGGCCACCCGGCCCACCACGTCGTCCACGAGACCTTCAGGCGCCCAGTCCAGCGGGCAGTACGCGCCCATGCCACCGGTGTTCGGGCCGACGTCGTCGTCCCCCACCCGCTTGAAGTCCTGCGCGGGACTGAGCGGCACGACCGTCACGCCGTCGCAGAGGCAGAAGAGCGACACCTCGGGACCGGACAGGTACTCCTCCACGACGACGGCACCGTCGGGCTTCTCCAGGCAGGCACGTGCGTGCTCGAGGGCCTCCCCCCTGTCGTCGGTGACGACGACACCCTTGCCGGCAGCGAGCCCGTCGTCCTTGACGACATGCGGGGCACCCAGGGCGTCGAGGGCATCCTCGACGGCCTCGAGAGTCGTGCAGACGTGCGCCAGGCCGGTGGGCACCTCCGCCGCGGACATGACGTCCTTGGCGAACGCCTTGCTGCCCTCGAGGCGCGCCGCCTCCGCGGACGGACCGAAGCACGGGATGCCTGCCGCCCGTACCGCGTCGGCCACTCCGGCGACGAGCGGTGCCTCCGGGCCGACCACGACGAGGTCCGTGCCGATCCTGCGGGCGAGGGCGACAACGGCCTTGACGTCGGTGGGCCCGCCGGCGAGGGGCTCGCACGTCGCCGTCGATGCGATGCCCGCGTTGCCGGGGGCGGCGACGACCTCGTCGACCGAGGGGTCCAGGGAGAGGGAGCGGACGATGGCGTGCTCTCGGGCCCCGGACCCGACGACGAGTACCTTCACGGCCCCAATGTAGGGGTGGGCGACGGCCTGCGTGGCAGCGCGCGCCGGCATCCGGCATCCAGCCCGGCTCGGCCGGCGGACGCCGACGAGCGGGTCACGAGTGCGGGATTAGACTGGACAGTTCCGTATCTGCGCCGCCCGCCGAGGAGAACCCGTTCGTGACCGCCCCGCCCCCGGGCCTTCCCGAGGCCTCGCCCGACGTCGCCGGTGAGCTCGCGCACGAGCAGGCTCACGTCGACCGGGTGTACGCAGAGCTCGAGAAGGCGACCCTGCGGGCCGCCGACGTCGAGGCCGACGGCCTCGCCCGAGGGCGCACGAGCCGCACGGGTGACGTCCGCGACGAGGAGATGACGGGACTCTTCGAGAGGGACGCCCTCGTCTACGCGGCCGCCAGACGCCGGTCGATGATCGAGAAGCAGTACGAGGGGCTCGTGTTCGGCCGCCTGGACCTGGGCGGTGAACACAGCACCGCCGCCGAGCGAGAGGTCCGTTACATCGGCCGCCTCGGGGTACGCGACGACGACTACGAGCCGCTCGTCATCGACTGGCGGGCGCCTGCGGCGTCGGCGTTCTACCGCGCGACCCCCGTCGACCCGATGGGCGTGCTCCGCCGCCGTGTCCTGCGGTGCAAGGGCTCCACCGTCGTCGGCGCGGAGGACGATCTCATGGTGCCGGAGGCCCCCGCGGACCTCGTCGTGCTGGGCGACGGCGCCCTCATCGCGGCGCTGACCCGCACTCGCGGCCGCCAGATGCGCGACATCGTCGCCACGATCCAGCGGGACCAGGACGAGGCCATCCGGGCTCCCTCGAGGGGGGTCACCGAGATCACCGGCGGCCCCGGCACCGGCAAGACGGTCGTCGCGCTGCACCGCGCGGCATACCTGCTCTACTCGGAGCGGCGGCGGTTCGAGAACGGCGGCATCCTCGTCGTCGGACCGTCGGCCGCGTACACGGCATACATCGAACGGGTGCTGCCGAGCCTCGGCGAGGAGTCGGTGGCGCTGCGTGCGCTCGGTGACCTCGTGGACGGCATGACGGCGACCCGGCTGGACCCGCCCGAGGTGGCCGCCATCAAGGGGTCCCTGCGGATCCGGCGGCTGCTGTCCCGGATGACGTCGAGGGCTCCGGCCGGTGCGCCGACGACGCTCCGGGCGTTCGTCGGCGGGCATGCGGTGCGGCTCGACGACCACGCGCTGCGCCGGATCCGGTCGGACGTGCTGCGAGGTCACCAGCACAACCTCGCGACGGATGCCGCGCGCTCGGCGCTCGCCGAAGCGGCCTGGCGCTCGGTGCGCCAGGGCGAGCGGGATGCGTTCCTCGACGCCTTCGACGCATCCCGCGACGTCGACGAGTTCATGGCGTCGTGGTGGCGACAGCTCGACGCCCGGGAGCTGCTGCTCGGACTCGCCGAGACCGACCACGTGTACGCCGTGTCACGGGGGGTGCTCGACCACGAGGAGGGCGCCGCGGTGGCCTACTCGTACCGGGAGGCACTCGAGCTCGGCTCCTGGTCGGTGTCGGACGCGGCGCTCGTCGACGACCTCGTCGCCCGGCTCGGGCCGGTGCAGGACACCGACCGGGAGGACGTCGGTTTCTACGACATCGAGGAGCTCGACGACCTCTCGTCGTGGGGGGTCATGGACGTGCGAGCCGGCGTGGACCGCCGGGCTGTCGCGGACCCGTCGGTGGGCATCATCACCCCGACCGACGCGCGGGAGCGGCTCATGGCCGGGCGGATCGACCGTCCGTCCGGCTACGCCCACGTGCTCGTCGACGAGGCACAGGACCTGTCCCCGATGCAGTGGCGGATGCTCGCGCGCCGCGGACGGTCGGCGTCGTGGACCGTCGTCGGTGACGCCGCGCAGTCCTCGTGGTCGGATCTCGCGGAGGCCGGCCGGGCGCGCGACGAGGCCTTCACCGGGCAGGAGCGCAGGGCGTTCCACATGCCCACGAACTACCGCAACGCCCGAGAGATCTTCGACTACGCCCGCGACGTCATCCTGCCCCTGGTGCCGGATGCCGACATCCCGGAGGCGGTGCGAGAGACCGGGGTCGACCCGGTCGACCGCGTGGTCGACGGTTCGCTGGTGGAGACGGCCGCGGACGCGGTCGACCAGCTGCTCGGCGAGGTGGAGGGCTCGATCGCGGTCATCACGGCGCGGCGCTGGCAGGAGCGCATGGCCGGCCTCGACGGCTCGGGGGACGGACGGGTCCAGGTGATCGACCCGTTGTCCGCCAAGGGCCTGGAGTGGGACGCGACGGTGGTCGTGGACCCGGACGCCGTCGCCGAGGAGTCACCCGGTGGGGTGCGGGTGCTCTACGTCGTGCTCACCCGTGCCGCGCACCGGATGCACGTGCTGCGCCCTGCCTGAGCCGGCGCCGGGGGCTTCCCCCGGCTCCCCAGAGGTGCCGAGCGCGCGCAGTTTCGCGCCCCCGGCACCACCGGAGCGCCGTCCTGGCGTGACCCCTGTTTGGGAGACTCGATGGTCATGGTGACGGTGGAGGACGTTCGACGAGTGGCTCTCAGCCTGCCGCGGACGACGGAGCATGTGATCCACGATCGGGTGAAGTTCCGGGTGAAGCAGCTGGTCTACGTGGCGTTCACGCGGGACGAGACGCTGATGGGCTTCGCGTTCCCCCGAGAGGAGCGCGCGGCACTCGTCGAGAGCGAACCGGACAAGTTCCTGCTCCCGTCCGCGGCCGACATGCGCTTCAACTGGGTCCAGGTGAGGACGGCGGTCCTGGACATCGAGGAGATGAGAGACCTGGTCAGTGACGCATGGACGATGGTGGTCCCGAAGGGTGTTGCCCGGGACCACTTCGACAGTCTGAGCAGCTGACCGAAAGGGCAGCGTTCAGGCACAACGACCTGCGCCATGCGCCGTGGGGGTCCAGTCAACGACTTCCCGCCAACTTCGGAAGTCTGCTGACCTTCCCCTACCGTCTTTTCCCGTGGGCGCCACGGTGATCAGCGACGATGTCGTCCTGTTGCGTCCGCTGTCTCCCGAGGACACCGAAGCGCATCTGTCGGGATGTGACCAGGCGATCGTGGACAGCCTTGGTGGCGGCGAGCCTCCGACGGAGGCCCAGGTCCGGCACTGGCTGACCGGGGCTGCATCGGCGTGGGCACGACAGGAACCGTCGGTGGACCTCGGTATTCAGGACAAGGCGACGGCCGCCCTGTGTGGAACCGCCGGCACGCAACGGGCCGGCGACTACCTCCAACCAGGACAGGTCAACCTCACGTACTCCCTGTACCCGGATTGGCGCGGGCGCGGCCACGCCACACGTGCCGTACGCCTCCTGATGGAGCTTGCTCACCGCGGTGGAGGAGTGGATGAATTCGTCATCCGGGTCGCCGCCTGGAACGGCAGTTCCATTCGTGTCGCGGAACGACTCGGGTTCCGGTTCTCCCACACCTCGGATGACGAGCATGGCCGGCTCGAGTGGTTCGTTGCCCCTGACCTCTAGCGGCCACCCTTGTTGTCCGGTGGACCGTGGGGACACCATGGCCAGCGTGGACTCCCCGGCGTTTCGGATCCTGCCGCCGGTGGCCCTGGGCGCACCGCTCGCGGCGGGGCTCGTGCTCACCGCGGCAGTGGGTGATCCGATCTCGATCGAGAGCTCGCTCAATCGATCGATCGGTGGCGTGCTGGCCGTGGTGTTCGTGCTGTGGAACGGATGGACCCTCTGGGTCATGGCGCGCAACCGCACAGCGATCCTCCCGGGCGGGGCGACCGCACTCATCGTCCAGTCCGGGCCGTTCCGACTCAGCCGCAACCCTCTCTACGTCGGACTGGTCGTGCTCGACATCGCGGTGGCGCTGCTGGCCCAGTCCTTCTGGGCGCTGGTGTTCGTGCCCATCGGCGTTCTTGCTCTCTGGTGGGGGGCGATTCGACCGGAGGAGCGCTACCTGTCCGGCAAGTTCGGCCCGGAGTACGAGGAGTACCGAGCCCGCGTCCGCCGATGGCTGTGAGAAGCGGACGCAGAACCTCCGGCTGCGCCGCGGAAGGTCCTGCGTCCGATCCGGACTTCTGCGTCCCGGCCCGACGCCTCACGGCGACGTCAGTCGAGAAGGGCGTGGCGCTGGATGATCTCGTGCCGACCGGGACCGACGCCGATGGCCGAGACCCGAGCCCCGACGAGCTCCTCCACGCGCAGGACGTAGGCCTGCGCCGCGGAGGGCAGGTCCTCGAACGTGCGGCACCCCGAGATGTCCTCCTCCCACCCGTCGAGCAGCTCGTAGACGGGCCGCGCGTGGTGGAAGTCGGTCTGGTTCACCGGCATCTCGTCGTGCCTGACCCCGTCCACCTCGTAGGCGACGCACACCGGCACCTTGTCGAAGCCGGTCAGCACGTCGAGCTTGGTGATGACGAAGTCCGTGACCCCGTTGATCCGGTTGGCGTAGCGCCCGATGACGGTGTCCATCCAGCCGCACCGGCGCGGGCGCCCGGTGGTGGTGCCGTACTCGGCACCCACCGAGCGCAGCGTCTCGCCGTCGTCGTCGAACAGCTCCGTGGGGAACGGCCCCTCCCCCACCCGCGTCGTGTACGCCTTGAGGATCGCGATGACCCGCGACACGCGCGTCGGCGGGATCCCCGACCCGGTGCACGCGCCACCGGCTGTCGCGGAGGACGACGTCACGAACGGGTAGGTCCCGTGGTCGACGTCGAGCAGCGTCGCCTGGCCCGCCTCGAGCAGGACGTTGGCACCGGCATCCAGCGCCTGTTCCAGGACCAACGACGTGTCACGCACGAGGGGACGCAGCCGGTCGGCATACCCGAGCAGCTCCTCGACGACGCGGTCGGCGTCGACGTCCCGGGTGTTGTAGATCTTGACGAGGACCTGGTTCTTGAGCGACAGGGCCGCTTCCACCTTCTGCCGCAGGATGCCCTCGTCGAACAGGTCCTGGACCCGGATGCCGACGCGGTTCATCTTGTCGGCGTACGTCGGCCCGATGCCGCGCCCGGTCGTCCCGATGCGACGGGCACCGAGGAACCGCTCGGTGACCTTGTCGAGCGTGCGGTTGTACGGCGCGATGACGTGGGCGCTG
Source organism: Ornithinibacter sp. (assembly GCA_029266735.1). Taxonomy (GTDB): domain Bacteria; phylum Actinomycetota; class Actinomycetes; order Actinomycetales; family Dermatophilaceae; genus Fodinibacter. The sequence continues at coordinate 780 of JAQSWG010000050.1, read as the reverse complement.
GCGGACACCACGAGCCGCGACGTGTCGACCCCGCGAGCCTCCAGCCCGTCGATCTCGTCGAAGAGCACCTCGAGGTCGACGACGACACCGTTGCCGATGACCGGCGTCACCGACGGAGTGAGGATGCCGGACGGCAGCAGGTGGAGCGCGTACTTCTCCCGCGTGCCGTCGGTCCCCTCGATGACCACGGTGTGCCCCGCGTTGTTGCCCCCGTTGAACTTCACGACGTAGTCGACGTCCCCACCCATGAGGTCGGTCGCCTTGCCCTTGCCCTCGTCGCCCCACTGGGCACCGACCAGCACGATCGCGGGCATGCCGGCTCCTTCCACACACGTGCGCCGGTCACAGCACCTGACGCGCCGAAGGCCCCTCGCGGGTACGCGCCGGGGCCTCGTACACCGCACCCTATCGCGGCGTGCCGGGCGGTCAGTGGCGGCGCCGGGCGAGCGCCCACCCGAGCTGGAAGCGGGTGTCCACGCCGTTGACCGCCATGAGGTGGGCGACCCGACGCCGCACCGTCCGCAGGCTCACCCCGAGGTACCGCGCGATGGCCTCGTCCTTGAGGCCGAGCTCGAGCAGCTCGACGAGCTTGGGGTCACCGTTGCCCTCCCGACCCACGACAGGGGCGGGCGCGGCGTGCCGCCAGGCGAGGTCGAAGTAGGCGGCGTAGAGGCGCACGATGAGCGGGTCGCGGATCACGGCATACCCCTGGGACGGGTCGTCCCAGCCGGCGAGCGCGACGACGGCGGCGGTGCCGAACACGGCGAACTCGGTCTCCGT
>JAQSWG010000134.1 GCA_029266735.1 Ornithinibacter sp. | reverse complement strand
AGGATCCGGTCGTGGTCGAAGGCGAGCGCCGCCTCCGCGGACGGTGCCAGTGCCTCTGCCACCGGCACCCACCGCGCCTCCGCGGCGTCCGACCCCGCGGTCGGCTCGGGCAGGTTCGCGCCCAGCGCCAGCCAGGCGACGGTCACGACCCGGAAGCGGGGGTCACGGCCGGGATCGCCGTATGCCGCGAGCTGCTCGAGGATGACGTCGTCCCGTCCGACTCCGGCCTCCTCGTTCAGCTCACGGTAGGCAGCATCCTCGAGGTTCTCGTCGATCCCGACGAACCCGCCGGGCAGAGCCATCCGGCCGGCATACGGCTCGCCGCCCCGCCGGACGAGGAGCGCGTGGAGCTCGTCCGCGCGCACGGACAGGATCACCAGGTCAGCCGTCACGTAGAAGGGTGGGTACTCGCTGCTGTAGGCCACGGCACCACCTTAGGGTCAGCATGACAATTTATCGTGCTACGTTGAGATGGTACGGACACATTGCTGCCGCGCCCGGATGCTCGAGCCGTCACGAACCCTCACTCGAAAGGATCGCGACATGGCTCTCATCTCGTGCTTCGCCTGTCACTCGGACAACGACATCCACCTCGAGGGCACTGCTCCCGACGGCTCTCGGATCCTGCGCTGCGGGGACTGCGGCCATACCTGGAGCCCGTCCGCCGTCACGGCTACGCCGGCATCCACGCGCACGGCGTACGAGATGGCCAAGGGCAGGTTCGCGACCGCGGAGATGGTCGACCCGGCGAGAATGGCGCGCGTCGAGCGGCTCAAGAAGCAGTTCCTCAAGCGGAACCCGGAGCCGGATGCCGAGGTGGCCGAATACTGGGAGCGGTACCGGCGGCTCTTCTCCACCGAGGGCTTGGCCGCGTGCGACCCGCGGGACCTCCGGGGGTTCGCGACCGACCGCACCGGTGCGAACATCGGCAACACGTCGGTCTTCAACCGCGGCTGGAACCGGCTGGGGGCGGAGGATGCGGCTGCCCGCATCCGCGCGTCGGTCGAGTTCCTTGTGCGAGGTCCCGAGACCACCCCGGTCGAGGACCGGCTCACGATTCTCATCGAGGACGTCGACGGCACGGGCATGCCGGGCTTCAAGGAGGCGCTGCTCACCAAGGTGCTGTGCGTCATGGAGCCCGACCGCTTCCTGCCGATCCTCACCTATGGCACCGAGGACTCCGGCAAGCGGGAGCTGATCGAGACCATGTACGGGCTGCACCTCCCCAAGCCGGACCCGACGTCGATGCAGATCGGCCGCCTCGCCACGTGGTCGAACGACCTCCTCCTCGAGCTCGCCGGGGAGGGTTTCGAGGGGACCCAGCATGCCGCTGCCTTCCTCACCTGGGCGAAGGACCGCGTGAGCCACACTGCGCTGACGGCAGTGCGCTAGGCCCCGGCGGGTTGGGCCACAGCGGGCTGCGCCGAGGCGGTTGGCAGGCGGAGCGCCACGACGACGGCCGCGGCGCAGGCCACGGCGGCTGCAACCGGCTGGAGGACGGGCACCGTGAATGCCGCGAGGAAGAACACCACCAGCGAGACGCCGTAGGTCCAGCCCGCCCATCGCAACGACGGCGCCGTGCGCGCCAGCGCCCGGGCGAGGACCAGCGCCCCGGCGACGAACGCCAGCGCTCCGAGGGCCACGGCCGTCAGCAAAGGGGCGCCGTAGACATCGTCGTAGAGCCCCTCCGCTCCGGGCATCCCATTGAGGAACGCACGCCCGATGGCCGGCTGCGCGTAGGCAGCCGCTGCAAAGACGCTCGTCAGCAGCACGTTGCCGATGATGGTCAGCGCGGCGGCGACCAGAGCTGAGCCGGCAGCGGGCCCTCTCATCATCAGCACCATGGCGCACACCGTCCCCACGAGACCGAGCCCCGCGCCGAGGATGCTGGCGCCGAGGTGGCTCACCACGAAGACGTCGGTCGTCACGTAGCGGGACCAGGCCGCGAAGTCCTCGGCGTGGTCTGGCTCGTGCGTCAGCGTGCTCAGTGCGAGGAGCAGTGCGTAGACCGGGAGCAACCAGAGCCCCAACGCTGCCAGCCGCCGGACGGTGTCAGTCCCCCGCGACGAGGTCGTCGTCATGCCTGGATGGTAGAACGGCGTCGCGACCCGCTCCACCCGACGTCCTCGGAACACTGGCCCCGAGAGATCGCGCCGGGAATGCCGGGCAGCCGGCCGATCAGACCAGCCAGGTGCCGTCGCGCATGAGCGTGCGACCGGGCATCTCGTTGGCCTCACGCCACGCCTGGAGCCGGACCGGCCGCAACACGAGAAACAGGTAGCCGTCACTCTCCCGCGGGTCCCAGTCGGCCTGTTCGACGTATCCCTCACCGAGCGGACCGTCGGCGCCGACGTCGACGACCCTCTCCAGGGTGGCGTCGATCATCACCACATCGCGAGTCGATCCGACAGCGAGCCGGGCGACCCCGGACGACGTCAGGTTGCGAGCAGTCACCGAGCTGCCCTCGACGGCGATGACTACTCGCTCGTCGACCCAGGCCAACGACACCGGGACGAGGTGCGGAGCACCGGTCGGCGACGCAGTGGCGACCCACACGTCTACCCCTGGGGTTGCCAGCATCGCGAGGGCGTCGGCCTTGCGAGTCTTCGGGTCACGAGGCGGTTCGCTCCCTGTCACGGGCCACATGGTGCCATGCCGCCGGAGTAGCCCGACCCCAGCGGATGCTCCGATCCCCCGGGTCGCCGTCAGCGGTGACCGTCTTCGCGAGCGTGGTGGGAGACCGCCTCATGGGCGGGGGTTGGTGCGGCTCCAGCCGCGATCATCCCGCCGCCGCCGCCCCATGCCGGCGGCGCACCGGTGGCACACGGCTCCGACCTCGTCGGCGTCGCGTCCGGTGGCCGGCTGGGCGTCGAGCCAGTCGATGTGCGGGAACCGGAGGAGCTGGGACCGGTGGAGCGAGAGGCCGCACAGGGTCTGGTTCGTTCCGGGGAGCCAGGCGTGCACCTCACCGGACGGCGCCCGGATGCCGTCCGGGTCCGTCCATTCGCCCGTGGCCGCCACAGAAGCCCTCATGCGGTCCCGCTACCCGGTGGATGGCCTCACACACCCTCGCCGCCCCTCGCCTCAGTGCCGCACGCGACGGGCACGCTCACCGAACTCGTCCAGGGCGGTGATCACCTCGTCGGAGCGCCACACCACGTCGCGTCTGCGGTCGCCGCCGTGCTCGTTCTTGGAGGTGGCGATGCCGGCCTCGCTCAGCTGTCGCAGCGCCCGGTCCGCTGCCGGCTGCGAGACGCCCGTGCGCTGCTGCACCAGCCGAGAGGTGACGGCCGGTTGGGCCAGCAGGATGGGGAGGATCCGCCACGCCACCGAGTCCCTTCGGGCACTGAGCGTGGCATGCCAGCGCTCGTCGATCCCCTTGAGTGTCGCGGCAAGGACACGGCTGTTGCCGATGGCCGCGAACGTGGCCTCGCTGAACCGGGTGACGATGGGGTTCGGGTCCCCGGCGCGGTAGGCGGTCAAGGCGGTGAAGTAGGTGCTGGTATCCGTGAGCAGCCCAGCCGAGATGGGCACGGTGGTTCGCGTCGTGGCCCGACCGTGCCTCAGCATGGCGTGGACCAGGGCACGCCCTGTTCGGCCGTTGCCGTCGACGAACGGGTGGATCGTCTCGAACTGCGCGTGAGCAAGGGCGGCGTGCGCGATGAGCGGCAGGTCGGTGCGACCGATGAACGCACACAGGTCCTCGATGCCGTCCCGGATCCGCTCGTGGTGGGGCGGGACGAACTGTGCCCCGTGCGGATACGCGCCGGACCCGCCGATCCACACCGGCTCCGAACGGAAGACCCCCGGGTCGGCCGACCGCTGGTCGTGCATGAGCGCGGCGTGGATGGCGAGGATGGATGCCGGCGTCATGCGGTCCGCTTCCGTGACGGCCCGCTGCATGGCCTCGACGTTGGCCACGACGAGCTCGGCGTTCGAACCGTGCTTGGCCAAGCCGATCTCGGCCAGAGCGAGCGCTCGGGCCCCCGCGGTGATGTTCTCGATCTGCGAGGACGACGAGGACTCCGTGCGCAGCAGCACCGACGCCAACGGCGCGAACTCCCCCTCTCCGCCGAACATCGTCGACAGCTCCGCGTCGAAGCGCGTGACCTCGGCACGGGCATCCTCGGCAGCAGCGGCCACGGCGTCGTCGATGATGAAACGCATCGTGGCGATCTGCGCCGGAACCGCCGCCTGGTAAGCGGTTCCCTTTCGGGCAGCCGCCGCTCGCGACATCGTCGCCACGGATGACTGCGGCTCCCACGTGCGGGCCTCCCAGCCGAGCGCAAGGGCGTCGATGGCGCTCATCCGGATCCACCTGTTCTGGTGCTGGCCGC
>JAQSWG010000049.1 GCA_029266735.1 Ornithinibacter sp. | reverse complement strand
ACCCCGTCGTAGCCCAGCCGCTCGCGCAGCAGGCCGGTGACGATCTTCTCGGAGAACATGGCGGGGTTCTCCGCATCGAGCTTCGGGTAGCGGGCCGAGGCCATCATGACCAGCCCGGCTCCTGCCTCGATGCCGTCCGCGAACGGCTGGAGGAACGGGTCGTCCTCGGTGGCCACCTCGTCCGTGATCCCGGTGGAGGAGAAGTCGGTGTTGTTCCGGATGCGGCCCAGGCCGGGAAAGTGCTTGACGGTTCCCTCCACGCCTCCCTCGATCATCCCCTCCAGGAACGCCGTCGCGGAACGGGACACCTCCCCGGGCGTCGAGCCGTACTGCCGGCCCCACTTCCCGATGGGCTCGTTGGCCCGGCCGATGTCCTCGGGCACCGTGTCGGTGACCGGGGCGAGGTTGACGTTGACCCCGGCAGCCTTGAGCTCCTCGGCCCACGAGGCAGCGGCCTCGGTCAGCTCGGCGGGGTCCATCGCCGCCTGCTTCCGGGCGGCCGGTGGTCGGGTGAAGCCCTGTCCCCGCAGCTGGTGGACGATCCCACCCTCCTGGTCGGCGGCGACGAGGAGGCCCACGTCGCCCGTGCTCGTGCCGGACACGAGGCCCTGGACGTGGTCCGACGTTCGGGTCACCTTGTCCGCCCCGTTCCAGCCGCCCAGGTAGATGACGTTCCCGACGTGGGACTCGACGATGACCTCGTCCAGGGACCGGAGCGGGGCGTTGGCGTCGAAGCCCACCATGAGGAGCTGGCCGCGCCGCTGCTGGGCAGTGAGCCCCTCGATGGTCTCCGCCACGCAGGCGGCCGCGGGGTCGGCCGACGCGGTGGGGCTCGGGGCGGTCACCGGGGCGCTGGTGGCCGGCGAGCCCGAGGTGCCCGGGTCGCTCGTGGCCGCCGACCCGGTACCGCCGGCGCACCCGGCGACGACGAGCGGGAGGACGCCGCAGGTCCCGACGAGGAGCCGGCGGGCAGGGCGGGGTCGCGTCGTCGGCAGAGGCACCCGACGACGGTACGTGACCGACCCGGTGCCCGACGAATGGCGGGCGCGAGGACCCCCCGGCATCCGCGATGATCGTGGCCATGGCGAGCATCCCCGTCGTCCTCGACGTCGACACCGGTGTGGACGACGCGTGCGCGCTGCTCCTCGCCGGCCTGCACCCGGGCCTCGACCTCCGCGCGGTGACCTGCGTGGCCGGCAACGCGCCCTTGTCGGACGTCGTCCGCAACACCCTGACCGTCCTCGGGTGGGTGGAGCGGGCCGACGTCCCGGTCGGTGTGGGCGCCGGCCGGCCGCTCCTCGAGGATCCCGTCGACGCGCGCCACGTCCACGGATCCGACGGGATGGCGGACCTCGGCCTTGCACCGCCGACCCTGTCGCCCGACCCCCGCAGTGCCCTGGACCTCCTGCGCGACACCATCGACGAGGGCGCGGCATCGGGTGAGCCGGTGACGGTCGTGCCGTTGGCGCCGATGACCAACCTTGCCCTCCTCGCCCGGGTGCACCCGGAGGCGTTCGGCCGGATCGGCCGGGTGGCCTTCATGGGCGGGGGCGCACACGTCAGCAACGCCACGGCAGCAGCGGAGTTCAACGTGTTCCACGACCCCGAGGCCGCAGCCATCGTCCTCGACGCCTGTGCCGTGAGCGACGTCCCGGTCACGATGTACGGCCTCGACGTCTTCTACGCACCGATGGTCACGGACGCACAGGTCGGCGCGCTCCGCGCGGGCGGCTCGCCCGCCGCCTCGCTGGCCGCCGACCTCGTCTCGTTCCACCACCGCCGGTTCGCCAACGACGGCGCGACCATCGGTGACGCCGGCGCGGTGGCGATGCTCCTCGACCCGGATGCCGTCCACACCCAACGTCTCCCGGTGCGGGTGGAGCTCACCGGAACGTGGACCCGTGGCCGCACGGTCGTCGACCGCCGCGACTGGAGCGGTGGGCTGGCCCACGACCCGCACGGCCTCGCCCCGGCGATGGTCGACGTCGCCCTCGACGCCGACGGGCCACGGATCGCCGACCTCTGGTTGCGCACGATGCACGGGGGCGCGCCGTCGTGAGCGGGCGCGTGGTCGTGCTCGGGTCGCTCAACGTCGACCTCGTCACCCGGGTGGAACGGCATCCGCGCCCCGGCGAGACGGTGCTCGGCACCGGCCTCGTCCGGCTGGCTGGTGGCAAGGGGGCCAACCAGGCGGTCGCGGCTGCCGCGGCCGGCGCGGGCGTCGCCATGGTCGGGTGTGTCGGCGACGACGCCGGCGGCACGGCATACCGGACGCGGCTCACCGCGCGCGGAGTCGACGTCCACGCGGTCCGGGTCGTTCCCGGCGTACCGAGCGGGCACGCCGTGGTCACCGTGGCGGAGGGTGGGGAGAACTCGATCGTCGTCGTGCCCGGCGCCAACGACCTGCTCGACGAGCGGGAGGTGGCGGCGGTCGACGGCCTGCGCCCGGGTGACGTCCTCCTCGTCCAGCTCGAGGTGCCCCGCGCGGTGGTCTGCACGGCGGTGCGTCGAGCGGCGGGCCGTGGCGCCCGGGTCGTCCTCAACATCGCGCCGTATGCCGCCCTTCCGCCCGACGTCGTGGCGCTCGCCGACCCGGTGGTCGCCAACGAGCACGAGATGGCGGCCCTCGCGGAGGCCGGCGCGGAGCCACGCTCGGTCCTCGTGACGTTCGGCGCGAACGGCGCCTCGTGGGACGGCCTGACCGTTCCGGCTCATGTCGTGGCCGCGGCCGAGGTGGCGGACACCACGGGAGCGGGGGACGCATTCTGCGGCGCGCTGGCCGCGGCCCTCGCGCGGGGCGCCCGGCGGGAGGAGGCCCTCGACGCCGCACTCGCCGCCGGCGCCGCGGCCGTGCTCCACGAGGGAGCCCAGCCCGACCCGATCCTCTGACCGGGGTCCCCCGCGATCAGGCCGGGTCGACCACGAGGACCGCCTGCTCGCCGGCCACCCGGGTGAGGATGACCGTGGCCTGCGCCCCGCCGCCGGCCTTGCGCCCGATGCGCAGCTGGCGGCGCAGCTCGTCGTCGTCGAGGCGTACGCCGCGCTTCTTGATGGTCAGCCCGGTGATGCCGTGCTGCCGCAGCCACGCCCGCAGGGACCGCTCGCTGAAGGGCATGACCTCTCTCACCGCATACCGACGGGCGAAAGGGACCTCGACCTCTGCATCGGACACGACGTAGCCCAGACCGCGGTCGACCTCGCTGCCGAGCGTGGCAGCGGTGACGGCGCCGAGCAGCCCCGCCTGGGTGACGGCCCGGTCCGGCTCGTAGAGCCACGGCCCGACCGTGGCGAGGGACGCGGTCGTCGGCGGGTCCGGCTCGGCCATCGTCTGGTCGACCTCGATGGGGGAGCGGTCCGGCCCGAGGATGCGGGCACTGCGCCCCGGCTGCTGAGCCAGTGGGCCCCACCACACCGCGCACTCGAGCACCTCCCCGGCGAACGACGTCCACTGCGCCTCGGTGCCGAGGGGGATGGCGTCGTGCGGCATCGAGGGCGAGAGCTTGGCTCCGGTGGCGGGCACCGCGGTGGCCACCTGGAGGACGAACTCCCACGTCGGCCGGATCTCGTCGAGCCGGAAGACCCGCTTGATCCTCCCGTGCCGGCCGGTGTGCCCCGGCACGCGCCGAGCAGGGTCGAGCCAGACGCCGACGCGCGCGCGCAGCGGGTCGCGCGGCGGCTCGAACTCCTCCGCGAGTCCCACCCGGGCGCGGGAGTCCGGCCACGGGCGCAGGTTGATGTCGGCCACTGCGGCGGTCACCGGATCGACGTCCACGCCGTGGACGGTGACACCCAAGGCGGACATCGCGACGGCATCCGACCCGATCCCGCAGCCCAGGTCGTGCACGGTGGCCAGGCTCGCGTTGTAGAAGCGCCCAGCGTGGGTCGCCGCCACCTCCAGGCGCGACGCCTGCTCGAGGCCGTCGGCGGTGTAGAGCATGTCGTGGGCGAACTCGCCGAACTTGGTCACCGCCCGGGCACGCAGGCGCTGCTGGGTGAGCAGGGCAGCGACGAAGTCGGGCGAGTGGCCCTCCCGGCGCAGCCGGTCCTGCAGGCGCATGACCTCGCGCTCGTCGTAGGCGGGCAGGGAGCGCAGGATCGCCCGACCGTCGGGCGACCCCAGCGCTCGTACGGTCCCAACGTCCACGGCGCGCCATCCTGCCAGTTCCGCGGCGCCCCGCATCCCGGGCGTCCCGACCACTCAGGCGCCGCGTTCTGGCACTCGAGTTGACCGAGTGCTAAGGGGCGACCTAGATTTGGCTCATTGGCACTCACCCATGGTGAGTGCCAGCGCACCCGGGTCGTGATCGACCCCCGCGACGGCGAGAGCGGCCCGGAGCGCAGTCCCGTCCACTTCGACTCACCCCACAGGGGAGGAGCACACCGTGTCGGTTTCCATCAAGCCGCTCGAGGACCGCATCGTCATCAAGAGCCTCGAGGCCGAGCAGACGACCGCGTCCGGTCTCGTCATCCCGGACACCGCGAAGGAGAAGCCCCAGGAGGGCGAGGTCATCGCGGTCGGCCCCGGTCGCTGGAACGACGACGGCGACGAGCGCATCCCGCTCGACATCGCCGTCGGCGACCGCGTCATCTACAGCAAGTACGGCGGCACCGAGATCAAGCACAGCGGCGAGGAGTACCTCATCCTTTCCGCTCGCGACGTGCTCGCCGTCGTCGGCTGACGCACCCCTCCGCATGCCGTGACCGCGCCCCGGTGCGCACCCACCGAGGGTGCCGCCGGGGCGCGTCGGGTGACCGCCCGCAAGTCGCTCGAGCGGGGCGTGGACGCCCTCGCGAACGCCGTCAAGGTGACGCTCGGCCCCAAGGGCCGCAACGTCGTCATCGACAAGAAGTGGGGCGCCCCGACGATCACCAACGACGGCGTGACCATCGCCCGGGAGATCGAGCTCGACGACGCCTACGAGAACCTCGGTGCCCAGCTCGCCAAGGAGGTCGCCACCAAGACCAACGACATCGCCGGTGACGGGACGACGACCGCGACGGTCCTCGCCCAGGCGATGGTCCACGAGGGCCTGCGCAACGTCGCGGCCGGTGCGGCCCCGTCGGGCCTCAAGCGCGGTATGGACGCGGCCGTCGAGGCGGTGTCCGAGGAGCTGCTGCGGGTCGCCCGCGAGATCGAGTCCAAGGAGGAGATCGCCCAGGTCGCCGCGCTCTCCGCGCAGGACCAGGAGATCGGCGACATCATCGCCGAGGCGTTCGACAAGGTCGGCAAGGACGGCGTCATCACCGTCGAGGAGTCCTCGACCGCGTCGACCGAGCTCGAGTTCACCGAGGGCATGCAGTTCGACAAGGGCTACATCAGCCCCTATTTCGTCTCGGACCCCGAGCGGATGGAGGCCGTCCTCGAGGACGCCTACGTGCTCATCAACCAGGGCAAGATCTCGGCGATCGCCGATGTCCTCCCGGTGCTCGAGAAGGTCGTGAAGTCGGGCAAGCCGCTCCTCGTCATCGCCGAGGACGTCGACGGGGAGGCCCTCTCGACGCTCGTCGTCAACAAGATCCGGGGCACGTTCACCGTCGTCGCGGTCAAGGCCCCCGGCTTCGGCGACCGCCGCAAGGCGATGCTCCAGGACATGGCGGTCCTCACCGGCGGCCAGGTCGTCGCCGAGGAGGTCGGGCTGAAGCTCGACCAGATCGGCCTCGAGGTGCTGGGCCAGGCCCGGCGCGTCGTCGTGACCAAGGACAACACGACGATCATCGACGGCGCCGGGGATCACGAGGACGTCACCGGCCGGGTCAACCAGATCAAGCAGGAGATCGAGCGCACCGACTCCGACTGGGACCGCGAGAAGCTGCAGGAGCGTCTCGCCAAGCTCGCCGGCGGCGTCTGCGTCATCAAGGTCGGCGCGCACACCGAGGTCGAGCTCAAGGAGAAGAAGCACCGCATCGAGGACGCCATCTCGGCGACCCGCGCGGCCATCGAGGAGGGCATCGTCGCCGGTGGCGGCTCGGCCCTCATCCAGGCGGTCAAGGTCATCGAGGGACTCGGCCTGCAGGATGACGAGAAGGTGGGCGCCTCCATCGTGCGCAAGGCCGCGGCCGAGCCGCTGCGCTGGATCGCCGAGAACGCCGGGATGCAGGGCTACGTCGCCGTCGCCCGTGTGCAGGACCTCGACGCCGGCCAGGGCCTCAACGCCGCGACCGGCGCCTACGAGGACCTCGTCAAGGCCGGGGTCATCGACCCCGTCAAGGTCACCCGCAGCGCCCTGCGCAACGCGGCGTCCATCGCGTCGATGGTCCTCACGACCGACACCCTCGTCGTCGAGAAGAAGGAGGAGGAGCCGGTCGGCGCCGGTGGCCAGGGCCACGGGCACGGCCACTGACGCCTCCCCTCCCGCGCCGGTTGTCGGCGCATGTCGTCCGGATGCCGTCCGCTCACGCCTACGCAGAACGTGGGACCGGGAGCGGGCGGCATCCGCGCGTTCTGGCTCGATGTGTCGCCGGGGTCACCGGAACCCTCAGGCCTGCCCCGACACCTCGATGGTGTCCGCCCCCAGCGTGACGACGTCTCCGGGTCGGAGCTGGCGACCCCTGCGCGTCTCGACCTCGCCGTTCACGGCGACCAGCCCACGCTCGATGACCTCGCGCGCCGCCCCACCGTCGTCGACGAGGCCCGCGAGCTTCAGCAGCTGGCCCAGCCGGATCGAGTGGTCACCGATGGCGACCTCCAAGGGGGTGCTCACCCAGGTCAGGCTAGTGCGGGCGCTGTGCCCCCACGCGCGCTGCGGCCCCCGCGCGCAGTGCGTCCCGTCCGTGGTGACCTCCTTGTCACCGACGGACGGGCCGCCCTGCCGGCCCTCGCTCCCCCACCGGAGTTGGTGGCGGCGACCCGTCCGGACGGGTCGCCGCACGATCATGACGCGATGTGGCGCTCGCGTGTGTAGTAGGACTCCCGCTCGTCCTCGGTGAGGCCCCCCCAGACCCCGTACGGCTCGCGGACCGTGAGAGCGTGGGTCCGGCACTGCTGGAGGACCGGGCAGCTCACGCACACTTCCTTGGCCGCGCTCGCACGGGTGCGTCGCTTGCTTCCTCGCTCGCCCTCCGGGTGGAAGAACACCTCCGGGCCCACCCTCCGGCAGGCGCCGTCGAGCTGCCAGTCCCACAGATCGGCCACGGGACCCGGCAGTCGGGTGATCTCGGCCATGCGTACCTCCGCGTGCTGGGTGCCGCTTCGTGAGTGGCTCGGTCATCACGCTAGGAGGGCATTGGTACACGGTGGGCAAGCGTTTGGTAAGGACTTGGTCAAGGCATGTGTCGACAGGACTTCGGCCATCTGACCTCGGATTTTGCCAGCCTGCGGAATCCGTACCATCGCGCACCCACTGCGTCCCGAATGGTTCGCCGACACGGTGTTTCGGCGTCGTGTCGGGCTTGTCGAACCGCACCCCGTAGAATCGGGCGATGAGCCTCGGACTCGACGAGACCAGCACCTCGGCGGAGCGCGACCGCGGCACGGGTGGCCCGCTCGCCCCGTCGAGCGCTCCATCACCCGTCGTGTCCGCGGCGTCGGCAGAGCCCACTGCGCCATCACCCTTCGCTGAGCTCGGTCTCACCTACGACGACGTGCTCCTGCAACCGGGGGAGACCGACGTCATCCCGAGCGACGTCGACACCACCACCCGGCTCACCCACGGGATCTCGATCCGGGTTCCGCTCATCTCGGCCGCGATGGACACGGTGACCGAGGCCCGCATGGCCATCGCCATGGCCCGCCACGGTGGCATCGGGATCCTCCACCGCAACCTTTCGATCCACGACCAGGCGTACCAGGTCGACCTCGTCAAGCGGACCCAGACCGGGATGATCTCCAACCCGGTGACCATCGGCCCGGACGCGACCCTCGAGGACCTCGACGAGCGGTGTGGCCGCTACCGCGTCTCCGGACTTCCCGTCGTCGACGAAGGTGACCACCTCCTCGGCATCGTCACCAACCGCGACCTGCGCTTCACCCCTGTCGCGGACTGGGCCCACACCCTCGTGCGCGATGTCATGACGCCCATGCCGCTCATCACCGGCCAGGTCGGCATCGGACACGACGAGGCGACACTGCTCCTACGCCAACACAAGCGCGAGCGCCTCCCGATCGTCGACGACGAGGGCCGGCTGCGAGGCCTCATCACCGTGAAGGACTTCGTGAAGTCCGAGCAGTTCCCCCAGGCCAGCAAGGACGGCGACGGCCGCCTCCTCGTCGGTGCCGCGGTGGGGTACTTCGGCGAGGCCTGGGAGCGCGCGACGACGCTCGTCGAGGCGGGTGTCGACGTGCTCGTCGTCGACACCGCGCACGGCCACGCCCGTCTCCTCCTCGAGATGGTGGAGCGGGTCAAGAAGGACCCGGCGACGCGTCACGTCCAGGTCATCGGCGGCAACGTCGCCACGCGGGCCGGTGCCCAGGCTCTCATCGACGCGGGTGTCGACGGCGTCAAGGTGGGGGTGGGGCCGGGTTCCATCTGCACCACCCGCGTGGTGGCGGGCGTGGGCGTCCCACAGGTCACCGCCATCCACCAGGCATCGCTGGCCTGCGGTCCGGCGGGGGTGCCGCTCATCGGCGACGGCGGCCTCCAGTACTCCGGGGACATCGCCAAGGCTCTGGTCGCTGGGGCGGACACCGTCATGGTGGGCTCGCTGCTCGCCGGCTGTGAGGAGACACCCGGCGAGCTCGTGTTCATCAACGGCAAGCAGTTCAAGGCGTACCGAGGCATGGGATCTCTCGGCGCCATGTCGTCGCGGGGCAAGAAGTCCTACTCCCGCGACCGGTACTTCCAGGCCGAGGTCACCTCCGACGACAAGATCGTCCCGGAGGGGATCGAGGGCCAGGTCGCCTACCGCGGGCCGGTCGGTGCGGTCGCCCACCAGCTCATCGGCGGCCTCCACCAGTCGATGTTCTACGTCGGGGCCCACACGGTGCCGGAGCTCAAGGCCAAGGGGCGCTTCATCCGGATCACCACCGCGGGTCTGCGCGAGTCGCACCCGCACGACGTCACCGGCATCGTCGAGGCGCCGAACTACTCCACCCGCGGCTGAGCGACCAGGGCGTCCAGGTAGGACGGCAGGGCCACCCCGCCGTCCCCGGTGCGGTCGACGGAGGTCGCCAGGAGCACTGCGCGCACGATCGCGCGCGTGACGCAGTCGGCTGCCGCCGTCTGGAGCTCCACGTCGTCGATGCCGGTCACTGCCGTCCCGGCTCCCGTGGCGAGTGCGAAGACGGCGTCCCCGTCGTATGCCGTGTGCACCGGTGAGAGGCCTCGCGCAAAGCCGTCGTGCGCTGCCCCTGCCAGGCTCGCGCACTCCGACGTCGTCCGCGTCGCATCCGTGGCGACGACGGCGAGCGTGGTCGCCACCCCGGGTCGCAGGCTGCTCCCGGACCCGGCCCGCAACGCCTCGACCTCTGCCGCGCGGGAGGCCTGGTGGGCGGCGGCGAGCGCCGGGTCGGGAGTGGGCAGCCCCAAGCGCTCCTCCTCCGCGAGGACCGGTGCGCCGAGGAAGGTGCCGTCGCTGGCGAGGGCGGATCCGGCCGCGTTGACGACGACGAGGGCCCCGACCGTGATCCCGGACTGGAGGACGACGGAAGCGGTGCCGACACCGCCGCGGAGGCCACCGCACCGCGCGCCGGTCGCCGCACCGACGGACCCCTCGACCACCCGCCCGTCCCCCTCGGCGGCAGCCCGGTACGCGACGGCGCCGTCCCCGGCTGACGGGTGGTGCAGCCAGGAGCCGCCGCGGCCCAGGTCGAACAGGATCGCCGCCGGCACGATCGGCACCCGCTCGTGGTGCTCGGGCCCCACCGGCCAGCCGCGCCCTGCGGCGTACAGCTCGTCAACCACCCCGTCAGCGGCGGCCAGGCCGAAGGCGCTGCCACCGGCGAGGACGACGCCGTCGACCGTGTCGACAAGGTTCCGCGGGTCCAGCAGGTCCGTCTCCCGGGTGCCGGGAGATCCTCCACGGATCTCGACCCCCCCGAGGGTTCCGAAGGGAGGCAGCACGACGGTGACGCCGGTCAGCCATCCGGGCTCTACCCGGGTCGCGTGACCGACCCGGATGCCCGGCACATCGGTGATGGCGTTCGTCGGCCCGGGCTGCACCGCCCCAGCATGACGGATGCCGGTCCCGCAGGGGCGGGGCCGGCATCCGGTCGAGGCGCTTCGGCGTCAGTGCAGCACGACGGCTGGCGCGACGTCATCGGCGTCGGCGTCGTCGAGCAGGTGTGACTCCTCGTGCTTGCGCGGCAGGAAGAACGCCGGGACGAGCGTGAGGGTGAGCAGCACGGCAGCGACCCAGAAGGTCGTGCTGAAAGCCGCGGCCATGGCCTCGTGGACCGCCTGCATGAGCGCCTGCTGGCCTCTCGCGAGCAGTTCGGCGACCTGCGGGAACTGGGCGGCGATGGCGCCCAGCCTCTCGGGGTCGGTGACGCCGGCCGAGGCCTCGTTGAAGGCCTGGGACGCCTTGAGCAGCGGGTCGTCCTTGAGGCCGGTGGTGAGCACGACGGACATGACGGCAACGCCGATCGACGACGCGATCTGCTGGGTGATGTTGAGCAGCGTCGACCCGCGCGCGACGTCGTGCGACTTGAGCGTCTTCAGCGCCGATGTCATCAGCGGCATCATCGTGGCCCCCATGCCCAGACCCATGATGAACAGCACCGGCAGGATGAAGGTGTAGGGCGTCGTCGCGGTGAGCGTGGTCAACGCGTACATGCCACCGATGATGAGCACGAGGCCGAAGGGCACGATGCGGCCGACCGGAAGCTTGTCCATCAGCGCGCCGGCGATCGGCATCGTGATCATGGCACCGAACCCTTGGACCGCCATGAGCCAGCCGGCCTGGAGCGCGGTCTCACCCCGGACCTGCTGGAAGTAGGTCGGCACGAGGAGCAGCCCCCCGAAGAAGGCCGCCGCAAAGAGGAACATCGTGATGATCGAGACCGTGAGGTTCCGGTTCCGGAACAGGCGCAGGTCGAGCAGCGGGTGGACCGGCCGGAAGCTCCAGAACACGAAACCGATCACCATGAGCAGCCCGATGGTGCCGGGGATGAGGACCTTGGGCGAGAAGAAGGTGCCCTCACCCGGGATCGACGAGATGCCGTAGAGGAACAGCGCGAGACCCGGGGACATCAGCGCCATGCCGATCCAGTCGAACGACTCCGAGGGCTGGGGGCGGTCGGACGCGAGCACCTTCAGGGCGTAGACGAGCGCGACGGCGCCGATCGGCACGTTGATGAGGAAGATCCAGTGCCACGAGTAGTTCTCGATGAGCCAGCCGCCGAGGATCGGGCCGAAGATGGGGCCGAGGAGCATCGGCACCCCGAGGATCGCCATGAGGCGGCCCATCCGGGCCGGACCCGCGGCCCGCGTCATGATCGTCATGCCGAGCGGCATGAGCATGCCGCCACCGAGGCCCTGCAAGGTGCGGAAGCCGATGAGCATGCCGATCGAGGTCGCCATGGCGCACAGCGCCGAGCCCAGGGTGAAGAGGAGGAGCGCCACCATGTAGAGGCGCTTGGTGCCGAAGCGGTCGGCGGCCCAGCCCGTCAGGGGGATGACGGTCGCGAGGGCCAGCGTGTACGCCGTGACCGTCCAGGCGACGGTCGAGTAGGGCAGCGGCTCACCTGGCGTCCCGAACTCGACCTGGAAGGTCGGGAGCGCCACGTTGACGACGGTGATGTCGAGGATCGACATGATCGCGCCGAGGACGACGACACCGGCGATCTTGAGGACGGCACCGTCGATCTTGTCGGGATACTGCGGTGGCGCGGCAGGCGCTGAAGTGGTGGTCACGTGGGGCTCCAGGTGAGGTCGGCGGATGGGCGGTCCCGCGTCGGGATGGGATGTCGTCCACCCGGCGCGGAGGGTGGCGACGCTGCCGGGGGAGAGTCTGCCGCAGGGCACCGACAGGGCGGAAACGGTTTCCCGCACCACCGGCATTCCCGCCCCCGCTCCCGGCGAACAGCCCAGCGCCGGCACGACGTCCGGTGAGGAGTCGTCATGCAGAGAGGGGTGGCCGGGTGGGAGCAGGGTCCGTCGGTAGGCTGCGCGCGTGACCGAGATCGAGATCGGCCGTGGGAAGCGCGGCCGCCGGGCGTACTCCTTCGACGACATCGCCATCGTGCCGTCGCGGCGGACGCGCGACCCCGAGGAGGTCTCCGTCGGGTGGCAGATCGACGCCTACCACTTCGACATCCCCTTCATCGCCGCCCCGATGGACTCCGTCATGGCGCCGCAGAGCGCCATCGCGCTCGGCAAGCTCGGTGGCCTTCCCGTCCTGGACCTCGAGGGCCTGTGGACGCGCTACGAGGACCCTGCTCCGTTCCTCGCCGAGATCGCCACGCTCGACCCGGCCCTCGCGACGACGCGCATGCAGGAGATCTACCGGGCCGACATCCAGCCGGAGCTGGTGACCGAGCGGTTGCGGGAGCTTCGCGACGCCGGGGTCACGGTGGCCGGCGCGCTCACCCCGCAGCGCACCCAGCAGCTGTGGAAGACGGTCGTCGACGCCGGCGTCGACCTGTTCCTCATCCGGGGCACGACCGTCTCGGCGGAGCACGTCTCCGGCCGGGCCGAGCCGCTCAACCTCAAGCGCTTCATCTACGAGCTGGACGTCCCGGTCATCGTCGGCGGGGCGGCGTCGTATGCCGCTGCGCTGCACCTCATGCGCACGGGTGCCGCCGGCGTCCTCGTGGGGTTCGGCGGCGGCGCCGCCCACACGACGCGACGCACGCTCGGCATCCACGCCCCGATGGCCTCGGCGATCGCCGACGTCGCGGCCGCGCGCCGGGACTACCTCGACGAGTCCGGGGGTCGCTACGTCCACGTCATCGCCGACGGCGGGGCCGGCACGAGCGGAGACGTCGTCAAGGCCATCGCCTGCGGGGCCGACGCCGTGATGCTCGGCGCCGCGCTCGCACGGGCGACCGAGGCTCCCGGCCGTGGCTTCCACTGGGGCTCCGAGGCGCACCACCCGGAGCTCCCCCGAGGCGAACGGGTGGAGGTGGGAGCGGTCGCCGGCCTCGAGGAGATCCTCTTCGGTCCGAGCCGGGTCGCCGACGGCACGACGAACCTCGTGGGAGCCCTCCGGCGGGCGATGGCGACCTCCGGCTACCTCGACCTCAAGGAGTTCCAGCGCGTCGAGGTCGTCGTCGCGCCCTACCAGCGCAGCTGACACGGGGCGGTGACGGCGCCCCTGACCGGTTCGGGTCCGCCTGATGGGGCCCGGCGGGTGACGGCGGGACTTACGCTTCGGTGATGCCCGACGTCATCGCCGACCCAGAGACCGATCCCCTCGCCACGTACGCCGTCGACCCTGGCCGGGTGCGCGCCCTCACCTCGCGGGTCGTCGCCTCCGGTGAGGCCGGCGAGCTGCGGACCTCGACGCCCATGACCGGTGCTCCGCTCGCCGTCCTGCCGGTGTCCGGCATCCGCGACGTCGAGGTGGCGGTCCAGGCGGCCCGGGTCGCCCAGCGGGCCTGGGCCGCCATCCCGGTCTCCGAGCGCGCGGCGGTGCTCCTGCGGGTGCACGACCTGCTCCTGGGGCGGCAGCCGGAGCTCCTGGACCTCGTCCAGCTCGAGTCCGGCAAGACCCGCGCGCAGGCGTTCGAGGAGCTCGGCGACTGCGCCGTGGTGGCCCGTCACTACGCCCGCCGGGGCCCGGGCCTCCTGCGGGACGTCAACCACGTCGGCATCGTGCCCCTGCTCTCCCGGGCGGTCGAGCACCACCGTCCGTGGGGGGTCGTCGGCGTCGTCTCGCCGTGGAACTACCCCTTGAGCCTGGCCGTCAGCGATGCACTTCCGGCCCTCCTCGCCGGGAACGCCGTGGTGGTGCGACCCGACCCCCAGGGTTCCCTGACCGCCCTGGCGGCGGTCGAGCTCATGGTCGAGGCCGGCGTGCCCGACGGCCTGCTGCAGGTGGTCCTCGGCCCTGGGGAGCCGACCGGCCAGGCCGTGGTCGACCGCGTCGACTACGTCTGCTTCACCGGCTCCACGACCACCGGTCGCCGGGTCGCCCAGTCCGCGGCGCGGCGGCTGGTCGGCGCCAGCCTCGAGCTCGGAGGCAAGAACACGCTCTACGTCGCCGACGACGCCGACCTGCGGCGCGCCGTCGCCGGCGCGGTCAAGGGGTGCTTCACCGCTGCGGGGCAGCTCTGCATCAGCGCCGAGCGGGTCGCCGTCCACGAGGCGGTGTACGACGAGTTCGTCCCTCGCTTCGTGGACGCGGTGTCCCGGATGCGCCTGTCCACGGGCCTGCACTGGGGCGCCGACATGGGCAGCCTCGTGAGCGAGGACCAGAAGCGACGGGTCCTGGACCACATCGAGGATGCCGTCGCCAAGGGCGCCCGGGTCCTCACCGGCGGGAGGGCCCGCCCGGACGTCGGCCCGCTCGTCGTCGAGCCCACGGTGCTCGAGGGGGTGACCTCGGCGATGTCGTGCCGCGACGACGAGACCTTCGGGCCGGTCGTCGCCCTGTACCGCGTCGCCTCCGACGACGAGGCGGTACGCCTTGCCAACGACACGGAGTACGGCCTCAATGCCTCCGTGTGGACCAGGGACGTGCGCCGCGGCCGGGAGATCGCCGCACGGATCCAGGCCGGGACGGTCAACGTCAACGACGGGTACGCGGCGGCGTGGGGCAGTGTCGCCGCGCCGATGGGAGGGATGAAGTCGTCGGGCCTCGGTCGACGGCACGGGCGTGAAGGCCTCCTCAAGTACACCGAGACCCAGAACGTCACCGCCCAGCACGTCCACGGCATCGTGCCGCTCCCGGGGATGTCGGACGAGCGGTTCGCCCGGGTGATGACCCGGGCCCTGAAGATCCTCAAGGCGGTGCGCCTCCCGTGACGGAGCCGACCGACGTCGACGCGGACGTCGACGTCGTCGTCATCGGCTCGGGCTTCGGTGGCTCGGTGTCGGCGCTGCGGCTCGCGGAGAAGGGATACCGGGTGCTCGTCCTCGAGGCCGGGCGCCGGTTCGAGGACGAGGACTTCGCGAGGACGTCGTGGGACCTGCGCAGGTTCCTCTGGGCGCCACGGCTCGGGCTGTACGGCATCCAGCGCATCCACCGGCTCGAGGACGTCATCATCCTCGCCGGGGCGGGTGTCGGCGGCGGCTCCCTCAACTACGCCTGCACGCTCTACGTCCCGCCGGCCCCGTTCTACCGCGACCCGCAGTGGGGCGACATCACCGACTGGCAGACCGAGCTCGCGCCGCACTACGCGACGGCGTCGACGATGCTCGGCGTCGTGACCAACCCGTGCGAGGGGCCGGTCGAGCAGGTCATGCGATGGACGGCGGAGGACCTCGGTGTGGGTGACACCTTCCGAAAGACTCCCGTCGGCATCTACTTCGGGCCTCCCGGTGAGCGGGTTCGCGACCCCTACTTCGGCGGCGCAGGTCCGGACCGTTCCGGATGCACGCAGTGCGGGAACTGCATGGTCGGCTGCCGGGTCGGGGCGAAGAACACGCTCGTGAAGAACTACCTCGCCCTGGCCGAGCGGCTCGGCGTGGTCGTGGAGCCCATGCGCACCGTGACGCGCCTCGGGGTGGTGCCCGGGACCGGTGAGCCGGACGGTCGGGGCGAGGTGTACCGCGTCCTCCACGAGCGGACCGGACCACGCGGCGGACGGGAGGCTCGCGTGACGACCGCCCGGCACGTCGTCGTGGCCGCGGGGACCTGGGGCACCCAGCAGCTGCTCCACGCGATGAAGGACGAGGGGGAGCTCCCGCGGATCTCCGAGCGGCTCGGCCACCTCACCCGCACCAACTCCGAGGCCCTCCTGGGCGCCACGACCGTCTCTGTGCCGAAGGACGCTGACCTCACGCGCGGGGCCGCCATCACGTCCTCCTTCCATCCCGACGACGTGACCCACGTGGAGAACTGCCGGTACGGCAGGGGGTCCAACGCCATGGCCCTGCTTGCCGGTGTGCGCGTGTCGCCCGACACCGGCCGGTCGCGGCTCGCGCAGGCGCTCGTCGAGCTCGTCCGGCATCCCCGCGACCTGCGTGCCGTGGGGCTCAACGCCTACCGGTGGAGCGAGCGCACCGTCGTCGGTCTCGTCATGCAGACCCGGGACAACAGCCTGCGCACGTACCGCCGGAAGGGCCTTCTCGGTGGAGGCCGGCTCAGGTCCGCCCCCGGCCACGGAGAGCCGTGTCCCACGTACATCGAGGTCGGCCACACCGCGATGGAGCGCCTCGCGGCCCGGCTCGAGGAGGAGACCGGTGTCCGGGCGGTGCCCGGCGGCTCCTGGGGTGAGGTGCTGGACACACCCATGACGGCGCACTTCATCGGCGGCGCTGCGATCGGCGCGGATCGCGAGCGTGGGGTGCTCGACCCGTACCTCCGGGTCTGGGGCCACCCGGGCGTCTCCGTCGTCGACGGCGCCGCCGTGTCGGCCAACCTCGGCGTCAACCCGGCGCTGACGATCACGGCCCAGGCCGAGCGGGCGATGTCGCTGTGGCCCAACCGCGGCGAGCCGGACCTCCGTCAGTCGCAGGCCGAGCCGTATGCCGTGCTGGCGCCCGTGCCGCCGCGGCACCCGGCCGTCCCGGGCCTGTTGCGGGTGCCGGTGCTGCGGCCCTCCCCCCAGGGCATCGTCGAGGGGGCGGGAGTCGGCTCCGCACACCACGTCGTGTCGGTGGCCGGCGTGACGATGGAGCCATGAGCGAGGTGACGACGCGGGCCTGGTCCTTCACGGCACCCGTCTGGCGGTGGAAGGAGGGGTCCTGGCGGTTCGTCACGGTGCCCGAGGACGTCAGCGACGAGGTCGACGAGGCCGTCGGTGACGCGACCGGAGGGTTCGGCTCCGTGCGCGTCGAGGTGACCGTCGGGTCGTCCGTGTGGCGCACCTCGCTCTTCCCCTCGACGAGCGAAGGGGCGTTCGTGCTGCCGGTGAAGAAGGCGGTGCGCGACGCTGAGGAACTCGACGACGACGCCCCCGCCGAGGTGACGATCCGCCTCGTCGACCGCTGAGTCGCGCCCAGCCACAGCGTTATTCGCGACCCGGGCGCACGCTCAGGACTCGTCGCGCCACGACCGCCAGAGCGCCGCATAGGAACCGTCGTGGGCGAGGAGCTCGTCGTGAGACCCGAGCTCGCTGACGACTCCCTCCTCGACGACGGCGACCCGGTCGGCGTCGTGGGCCGTGTGCAGCCGGTGGGCGATGGCGACGACCGTCCGCCCGTCGACGACCGCGGCGAGCGAGCGCTCGAGGTGACGAGCCGCCCGCGGGTCGAGCAGTGAGGTCGCCTCGTCGAGGACGAGGGTGTGTGGGTCGGCCAGGACGAGCCGGGCGAGGGCCACCTGCTGGGCCTGGGCGTGGGTGAGCGGGTGCCCGCCGGACCCCACGACGGTCGACAGCCCCTCCGGGAGGGCGAGCGCCCACTCGAGGGCGTCGACCGACGCGAGGGCGCCACGCAGCTCGGTCTCCGATGCCTCGGGCCGGGGGAGCCTGAGGTTCTCGGCAAGGGTCCCGACGAAGACGTGGTGCTCCTGCGTCACGAGCGCGACCTCGCCGCGCAGCACCGGGAGCTCGAGGTCGACGAGCGGCACCCCTCCTCCGGTGACCCGCCCGGTACGCGGCCCGTCGATGCCGGCGAGAAGCCGACCCAGGGTGGACTTGCCCGCGCCGGAGGGCCCGACGATGGCCAGCCGCTCACCGGGGACGAGGCCGAGCGAGACTCCGTGGAGGACGTCACGGCCGTCACGGTAGGAGTAGCGGACGTCGGAGACGTCGACCTCCTCGCCGTCGGGCAGGACGCCGGTGGCCACGCGGTCGGAGGGGACCTCCGCCACGCCGAGGATCCGGGCGAGAGAGGTGGCGGCGAACTGGATCTCGTCGAGCCAGGAGATGAGCTCACCCAACGGGTCGAGCAGCTGCTGGGCGTAGAGCGTGACCGCGGTCGCGGCCGCGATCGAGATGTGCCCGTTCCACGCCAGCCATCCGCCCCACAGCACAGAGGTCGCGATGGGCAGGAAGAAGCCGATCTCGAGCCAGGGGAACCAGCGCAGCCGCAGGCCCATGGTGTAGTGCTCCGCGTCCCCGCACTCGTCGAGCGCGGCGCGGAACCGCCGGCCTCGAGCCCGCTGCAACCCGAGCGCGTCCATCGTCCGAGCGCCCTCGACGGTCTCGGCGGCGACGCCGTTGAGCCGCGCGTACGAGGCGTGCTCCCACAGGTACCCGTCTCCGGCGCGACTGAGGTACCACCGCGACGACGGGACGTGCAGCAGCGCAGCGGTGAGCAGGGCCAGCGCGGCGAGCGGTGAGGTGATCACGGCGGCGACGACCGTGGCGGCCATCGTCGTCACCGCGACGACGATCGCCGGGATGCCGAAGCGGATGATGTACGCCAAGGAGTCGATGTCGTTCGTCGTCCGGGCGACGAGGTCACCGGTGCCGGCTCGCTCCACCACGGAGAGCGGCAGCCTCACCGACGAGCCGATGAACTCCTCGCGCAGCCGGGCGAAGATGCGCTCCGAGAGGACGAACGACGCCTTGCGCGCCACCCAGGTCAGTGCAGTCTGGGCCACGAGCGCGACGACGAGCACGCCGATGAGCACGTCGATACGAGCCAGGCTGCGGTCGCCGGTCGTCACCTCCTCGACGACCTGGCCGACGACCCAGGGGCCGAGGAGGGCGACGAGCGCCGCCAGGCCGTGCCAGACGAGCACCCAGGTCAGGGCACGGCGGTGGTGGCGCAGCAGCACCCTGGTGTGCTCGAGCACCGTTCGCGACGACGCGATGGGGAGGGTCCGTGCGGCGTGGTCGGTGCGCCCGAGGAGCGGGGACATCACTCCTCACCCCGGAGCACGACCCGACGGTATGCCGGCGTGGACCTCAGGAGGTCGTGGTGCCGTCCCTGGGCGGTCACCCGGCCGTGCTCGACGAGGAGCACGGTGTCGGCACGGTCCAGGAGGAGCGGGCTGGCGGTGATGAGCACCGTGGTGCGGCCGGCCCGGTGTCCGACGAGCCGCTCGGCCACCCGGGCCTCGGTGTGCGCGTCGACGGCGCTCGTCGGCTCGACGAGCACGAGCACGTCCGGGTCGCGCAGGAGCGCCCTGGCGAGGGCGACCCGCTGGCGCTGCCCACCGGACAGCGTGCGTCCCCGCTCCTCGAGCTCGCCGTCCATGCCACCCTCGAGGGCGTCGAGGGCGTCGGTCGCGCTGGCCACCTCGATGGCGGCATACCGCTCCGTGTCGCTCGACCCTCCGAGCGCCTCGCGGAGAGGACCGCTGAAGAGGTGCGGATCGGACTCGGACACGACGATGCGCGCGCGGACCTCGTCGATGGGCAGGTCGTCGACGGGGACGCCACCCCAGCGGACGCCGTGTCGGCCCGGCGTGGTCCTCGCAAGGCGGTGGGCGATGACCGACGTCTCCTCCGGGCGCGCGCTCACGATCGCCGTGAGCCGCCCGGGCTCGATGACCACGTCCGAGGTGGGGTCGACGAGGGGTGCTCCGCGGGAGAGGTCGTCGAGCACCCCCTCCAGCGGCGAGCCCGCGGCGACTCGGTCGTCGAAGGCCACTCGGGGCTGCTCGTCGGCGAGCGCGTGGTCGGGCTCGACGGAGAGGATCGTTGCGATCCGACGGGCCGCGACCCGGCTCCGGGTGAGCTTGTCGACGAACTCCGTCGCCGTGCGCATCGGCATGGTGAGGAACGCCGTGTAGCCGTAGAAGGCCACGAGCTGACCCGGAGTGATCTCGCCCGCGGCCGCGAGGTGTGCCCCGACGCCGGTGACGAGGACGACGAAGATGCCGGGGAGGAGCACCTCGGCGGCGTCGAGCGTCGCCTGCACGGGCGAGAGGCGCACTCCCGCCTGACGCACCCGAGCCGACTGCTCGGCATACCGGGCGAGGAACGCGTCCTCCCCGCCGATGCCGCGCAGGACGCGCAGCCCGGCGACCGTGTCCGCGCCGAGCGAGGTGAGCAGGCCCGCCTCGTGGCGCTGCGCCTGCTGGCGGCGCTGGAGGGGGCGCATGACGAGGCTGAGCGACGCGAGGAGCACGGGCCCCCCGACGAGCATGAGCACGCCGAGGAGCACGGACCCCTGCAGGAGGATGACCGAGACGACGACGAAGCTCACGATGGCGCCCGCGAGCCGGGCGGTGATGTCGAAGACGTTCCCCATCCGCCAGAAGTCACTGGCGAAGCTCGTGACGACCTCTCCGGCGGGCATCCGACGGGTCAGGGCCGGGCCGGCGCGCCGCACCGCACGGTCGGTGACGACGGCGGAGCGGAAGGAGGCGATGAGCCAGTTGCGGACCGCGAACCAGTGCCGGCCGTTGGTCGTCACGGCGCTGACCAGCCCCAGGCCCATGATCACGCCGGCCCACAGGACGAGGGCGCGGGCGTCCCGAGCCACGAGGCCGTCGTCGATCGCCCGCCCGACGGCCGCCGGGACGAGGGCGATGGAGAGCATCCACGGCACGCCGAAGAGGACGCCGCCGAGCAGGGTGCGCCACTGCCGCCGACCGAGCCAGAGGATCAGCCGGTCGGCGTCGTGGGGTGGGGCCGCGTCGGCGTCGAGCGCGAAGGGCCAGGTGTGGTGAGCCATGGGCGTCCCACGCTATGCCGGGCGGCCGACGGCATCCACCGAGTTTCCTGCCCCATCCCCACCCTCGCGGCAGGCGCGGAAACGGTCGCTGGGACAACCCCTTCCGCACTCAGGAAGGGCCGGGTGCCGGTGGCAGCTCCACGAGGGTGTCTCCGACCGCGATGTCGCCCGTCTCGAGGACGCGGAAGATCGTGCCCGCCCGGTCGTGGAGCGCCCGAGCCGCGCGGCCGCCTCCTCGAGGTCGGTGGCCGACTGCACGCATCGGGAGTCGCCGTGCGAGGGCCACGTGGATGGCCGTCACCACCGTCGAGTCGCCGGTCACGTCGTCGGTCACGTCGTCGGGGAGGCGCGAGGCGGAGCGACGCGGAGCGCGAGAACCCCGCTGAGGGTCACGTTCAGCCGGTGGTCGATCTCGACGATGACCACCTCGACGCCGCCACACTCCGGACAGCGCAGGACCATCCCGGGGCAGCGGAGGTAGACCCTCGTCTGCGCGATGGCGTGGCTGCTGCCG
>JAQSWG010000133.1 GCA_029266735.1 Ornithinibacter sp. | reverse complement strand
GAGGACCAGGCCGACCCCGGATACGACAACCACGATGAACCACCCAAGAACGGGCGGTGGCACGTCGCCCGCCTCGGCAGCCGCACCCACCCCGAAGCCAGCGAAGGCCCCCTGCAACCCCGGGGCCGAGGCGACAGCGCCCGCTGCGAGGAGCAGGACCTCGGAGCGGAGCACTCGACGGTCTCGGGTCCATGACTGGCGTCGCCACACGACGATTCCGGAGACGACGCATGCCGGAACAAGGAGGACCTGCCAGGAGTGCGCTGTGACAACCACCGCGGCGACAGCCGTCACCAGCGCACTGCTGGACGTGGGCGCCACCGTCGATCGGTGGACGGCAGCGATCAGCGCCAGAAGAACGAGCAAGGTCGTGTCGAAGCCACGGGTGACGTAGTCGCCGTAGAAGTGGGGGCCCAGGACGAGGGAGCCCGCCACGAGGCCGGACGCCCCGGCCATCCGTGAGCTGAGACCCGTTGCCCGTGACAGCGTCGCCGCAGTCAGCCCCAGTGCCAGAGGGATCAGGACCAAGACAACCCAGGTGGCGGTGGCCTGCAGGGTGACGAGCAGCTGCAGTCCTGCTCCGTCGCGTCGGGAACCCGTGGCCGCCCACATGGTGGCCATCACTGCGTGCCAACCGTGGGGATAGGCCTGGCTGCTGTACTCCAGTGCTCCGGCTCCGAGCGTTCGCGTGGTCAGCCCGATGTGTCGAAGGTGGTCACCGGACAGGAACCATGACAAGCGGGCATTGCCGGCCGACACCATCACCAGCAAGAGCAGCGCCATGACGAGGGCAGGTATCGCCGCGAGGGACACCTCGGACCAGGACCGTCGAGCGTTCGCGCGGTTGTCACGGCCCAGGAGCCACGCCACGACGACGGCACCCCACGAGCTGGCAACCAACAGCGCACGGGCGAAAAGGCTGCGGTCCAGCACGTCGAGGCCGACGGCGCCCGCGGCGAGCGGTCCGAGCATTCCGGCGGTCACGAGGAGCACAGCCGAACTCGGCAAAGACTCGACCGCCGCCCGGATCCCCCTCCCCCAGGCAGAGCTGATGGCGACCAGACTCGCCCCCAGCCATACCGTGGGTGCGCCAAGCGCCGCGGCGCCGGTGGCCACGCCGAGAGCCGCCAAGGGCAGGACCGCGGTGGACGAGCGCCAGCCACCGGATGGTGCGTACGCCGCCGGCTCCTCCCTCTCGACCACGTCATGACCCGCAGGCATGCCGCAACTGTATGGCTGTGGTGCAGCTGGACCGGAGCATGGGATGCCATCACCGACGTCGGTCACCAGGCCCGGTCATCCTCAGATGCACGACGCGGACCTCCAGGACGATGCACAATCAGGTGTCGGTTCGGGCAACCAAGGGGGTGAGGGGAGAGTGGGGGCTGAGCAGGTCCGAGTGCTCGTCGTCATTCCTGCCCTCAACGAGGACGCCACGGTGGGTTCCGTGGTCCACGCCGTTCGCGCTGTTGCGCCGACGGCTGGAGTGCTCGTCGTCGACGACCACTCCAACGACGCCACACGCGCAGAGGCCCTCGCTGCTGGCGCGACCGTGGTCCGTCTCCCCTTCTCCATGGGAGTGGGCGGTGCGATGCGAACGGGTTACTCCTATGCCCTGCGATCCGGTTACGACGTCGTCGTGCAGGTGGATGGGGACGGCCAGCACGACCCGGCGCACATCCCCGAGCTGGTCGCCAGGCTCGGCACCCACGACATCGTCATCGGCGCCCGTTTCGCCGGTCGGGACCCGTACGCAGTAGGGGTTGCCCGCCGGTTCGCGATGGCGACGCTCGCCCGGGTCCTCTCAGGGCTTCTCGGCTCCCGACTGACCGACGTCACCTCGGGCTATCGCGCCCTGGGCCCCCAGGCAATCCGTGTGTTCGCGCAGCACTACCCCGCCGAGTATCTCGGGGACACGCTGGAGGCACTGATCATCGCCAGGCGCTGTGGTCTCACGGTCACGCAGCTGCCGGTCCGCATGACGGTGCGCGAGCACGGGCGCCCGAGCCAAGGCGTCCTCGGCTCCATCCTCTACCTGTGTCGGGCGATGGCCGCCATCGGCCTCGGGCTCGTGCGCCGATGGCCCTGTTCGAGCGTCATCAGCGAGACCGCATGAGGGGAGAGGAGAACTACTGGCTGGGCCTGCTGGGTGGGGTCATCGTCCTCGGCCTCTCGCTCGAGCTGGTGCGGCGACGTCACGTCAGGGGACGACTGGCTCTCGGCTGGGTCTTCGTGGGCGTGGCTGCTGTGTTCTTCGCCGTCTTCCCCGCAGCGTTGTGGTGGCTCGCAGGCGTGCTCCAGGTGAAGGTCCCGTTCAACCTCGTACTTTTCGCTGGCGTCCTCTTCCTCCTCGTCATCACGATGCAGCTGGCGAGTGAGGTGGGCCGTCTGGAGGCACGGACACGGCGACTGGCAGAGGAGATCGCCATCTTGACACTGCAGGGCCCGGACCCGGACACCGACGAGGAGCCCTCACCGGGCGAGGCGCCGACCTCCTAGGTTGCCGCTTCCGAGAACCGGAGCTGCGCCGGTGGCAACGACACCGGCTCCCCCACGGCATCATGCAGGCATGAACCTGTCCCGAGAGACATCGCTGAGGATTCGCAACGCCCTGGACAACGGGTTGCCGGCTGCAGTTCGTGACAGCCGCCTGGTCATGATGCCCCTCATGCGGCTGGCACTAGGGCGGCACGCACGCGACTTCGCGGAGTTCAAGGAGCGCGCATTCGACCTGTCACGTGAGGAGTTCGCCGACTTCTACCGCCGCATCGAGGGTTCTGAAGTCCACGGGCCCACGGATCTGAACGCGGCGTGCGCTCAGGCGATCCTCGACGTGGTCCACGGTCGCACGGTGCTCGAGGTGGGATGTGGCCGCGGCTGGTTGGCATCCCGAATGGCACAGGTGGCAGGGCACGTGACCGCCTCGGACATCATCGTCTCCGAGGCCACTGCCGCGATCGCTGGAGTGGACTTCACCGCCGCGGATGCGGAGGCGCTCCCGTGGCCCGACCGCTCCTTCGACGTGGTCGTGTCAACGCACACGCTCGAGCACGTGCAGGATCTTCGTGCCGCGCTTGGGGAGCTGAGACGGGTGGCCAGAGAGCATGTTGTCGTCGTCGTCCCGAAGGAACGCCCCTTCCGCTACACGTTCAACCCGCACCTCCACTTCTTCCCATATCCGTGGTCATGGCGGGCGGTCGCTGGAGTCGTCCCGGGGTCGCGACTGGAGGACCTGGGCGACTGGTTCTACTCGGAGCCGGTTCACGCCTGAACGACGCGGTGACCTGCGAGCCCTCGCGCCATATCCTTTGCCGAACTGACCCATCACCGTTCCGACCGGGATCAGTGATGATGGGGACGTGATGGCTGGAGGGCGCGGGGCGCTTCGCACAAGGGTCCAGCGGTTGATCCGGTTCGGGTTCGCCGGGTGCGTGGGGTTCGCGGTCGACTTCGGGGGGCTCATCGCACTGCACTCCGGTCTCGGCATCCCACTCGTGCCGTCGACCCTTGTCGCGTACGCAGTCGGTGCCGGCGTTCACTACAGCCTGCTGAGGTACTGGGTCTTTCCGCACCGCTCGACCGACAGCGAGGTCGGCAAGGTCGCTCGCTACCTGCTTCTCGGCGCGCTCAACGCCCTGGCCACCGTCATCATCGTGAGCGGCCTCGCCTCGCTGGGTGTGGACTACCGCCTGGCCAAGGCGGTCGCCGTCATCACCCTCTTCTTCACCAACTACGTGCTCACACCCCGGTTCGTCATGACGTCCCCACGACGACGCGCGGCTGCTCCGGCGACGGACGCCATCTCTCGGAGCACTCGCTAGGACCGCGAAGGGGCCTTCGCCAGGCACCTGGTGGGCTGCTACTTGAGCAGCCGTCGGCGATCGCAACAGGCGAGCCGGTATGCCGTGTGCTCGCCACGGCATACCGGCTCTTGTGCGCCCGCCAGCGGGGACTGCCCGCCCGGTGGGTCAGTACCGGTAGTGGTCCGGCTTGTACGGGCCGGCGACGTCGACGCCGAGGTACTCGGCCTGCTCCTTGGTGAGCTCGGTGAGCTCGACGCCCAGCGCCTCCAGGTGCAGCTTGGCGACCTTCTCGTCGAGGTGCTTGGGCAGCGTCTCGACCTTCGGCTCGCCCTCCTCGTCGACGTACTCGTCGGTCTTGGTGAACAGCTCGACCTGCGCGATGGTCTGGTTCGAGAAGGAGTTCGACATGACGAACGACGGGTGACCGGTCGCGTTGCCGAGGTTCATCAGGCGCCCCTCGGACAGCACGATGATCGAGTCGCCGTCCTCGAATGTCCACTCGTGCACCTGCGGCTTGATCTCCGTCTTCGTGATGCCCGGGACCTTGGCGAGGC
>JAQSWG010000048.1 GCA_029266735.1 Ornithinibacter sp. | reverse complement strand
GATCCGCACCAGGTCACCCGGGGGCAGGAGCGTCGGCGTGCCGCCACCGACGAAGACGGTGTCGACCGGGCCGGCGTCCTCGCCGAGGACGCGGACCGCGACGTCGAGCTCGGCGAGCGCCGAGGCGGCGAAGTCCGCCGTCGAGGCGCCGGGTCCCAGCTCGGTCAGCGTGTACGTGTTGAAGTCGCAGTAGCCGCATCGCA
This sequence comes from Ornithinibacter sp., assembly GCA_029266735.1. Classification (GTDB taxonomy): domain Bacteria; phylum Actinomycetota; class Actinomycetes; order Actinomycetales; family Dermatophilaceae; genus Fodinibacter. Next base: position 31,901 of record JAQSWG010000048.1, on the reverse strand, counting down.
CCGCGCAGAAGGGCACGTGGACATAGATCCCCAGCCGGCTGCTGCGCAGCGTGGCGAGCGCCGCGGACGGCAGCTCGCCCGACTCGGGCGCGGGGTCGCCGTCGGGCAGTCGGGGCACGTCACCATCCTGTCACCGGCCCCGGCGCTCCCCCTGCGCCGACCTAGGATGACCCGGTGACCGACCGCTGGATCGAGCTCGACGGGCTGGTCAACATGCGCGACCTCGGCGGGCTGCCCACCCGTGGGGGCGGCCACACCGCAGCCGGCCGCCTCATCCGCTCCGACAACCTGCAGGACCTCACCGACGCCGACGTGACGCGCCTCGTCGAGGAGCTCGGTGTGACGGACGTCGTCGACCTCCGCACGGAGGTGGAGGTGCACCTCGAGGGTCCGGGCCCATTGCGCCGGGTCGAGTCGCTGACACACCACCACCACTCGCTCATCCCGGAGCAGCGCCAGGAGGACGTCGAGCGCATCGCCGAGAAGGCCCTGGCACTGCCGTGGCGTGACGAGGAGAAGCAGCGGGACGCCCGCTTCTGGGCGGACCACTACCTCGGCTACCTCTCCGCTCGGCCGGACTCGGTGTCCGCAGCGCTGCGCGTCGTCGCGAACGCCGAGGGGGCGGCAGTCGTCCACTGCGCCGCGGGCAAGGACCGCACCGGGACCGTGGTGGCCATGGCACTGGACGTGGCCGGCGTGCCGCACGACGAGATCGTCGCCGACTACGTGCTCACCGCCGAGCGGATCGAGGCGATCCTCGACCGGCTGCGGCCGCGCCCCGCCTACGGGGAGGCGCTGGCCAAGCAGCACGTCGGCGAACAGGTGCCTCGGCCCGAGTCGATCGAGACGATCCTCCGTGCGCTCCAGGAGGGGTACGGCGGTGCCGTGGGGTGGCTCCTGGCGCACGGCTGGGACGAGGCCGAGGTCGAGCGCCTCCGGGCGCGGCTCACCGACTGAGGCGCGGCGTGTCGCTGACGTAGATCGTGATGACGCCCTCGACGACCACCGTGCCGTCGGTGCGCACGGCCCGGACCCGGACCGGCACGTCGCCGACGTCGGTCCAGTCGCCCGGGTCGGTGTCAGCCGTGCAGAGCAGGTCCGTCGTCGACTTCGCGAGGTAGGACACGTGCATGCCCTTGGGGATCCACCGCCGTCCCGGAGGTGTCGTGGCCTCTGCGAGGAGCCCCATCGCGGCCTCGAGGCCGTTGCACACCGCGATCGCGTGGACCGTGCCGATGTGGTTCTGGACGGCTCGGCGCTTACGGATGGACAGCTCCGCGTGGTGGGGCCGGACCTCCCGGACCTGAGGACGCACCGTCCAGAAGTAGGGCGCCTTCTGCGCGAAGAGGATCGAGAACGCCCGCCTGCCCCACGGGCGGGAGGCCACGCGGCGGTAGAGCGTGTAGGTGTCGGGCACGTGGCGATGTTACCCGTGGGTATGCCGGTCGCCGCTAGCGTGGCGGGTGTGTCCTCGCCACTCCTTCCCGGGCAGCCGGGTTTCGTCGTGCCCCACCCGGCCGACCGGCCGCGCAGCGACCGGCGGGCCGTTCGGGTCTTCGTCGTGGACGAGGCGGACCGGATGCTGCTCTTCCTCGACTCCGACCTCGGCCTCACCCCCGTCGCGCACTGGTGGGTGACGCCCGGTGGTGGCGTCGACCCGGGGGAGAGCGACCACGAGGCGGCGGTCCGTGAGCTCTGGGAGGAGACCGGCCTCACCATCGGTGCGGACCAGCTCGTCGGACCGTTCTTCACGCGCACGGTGGTGCACGGCTACAGCGACAAGGTGGTCGACCAGAGGGAGGTGTTCCTCCTCGTGCGGGTGCCGGCCTTCGAGATCGACACGTCCGGCCACACGGAGGAGGAGCTGCTCACCGTCGCCGGCATCCGCTGGTGGACGCGGGAGGAGCTGGCCGCCACGGACGACGACGTGTGGCCGCGCGACCTCCTCGACCTCTGGGCCCTCGCCCACCGCCCGGAGCTCTGGCCTGCAGGGCCGGTCGAGGGCGATCCCGCGGAGGAGTCGTCGGTACCTGCTCAGCCGAGCTGACCTCGAACCGCCCCGGCCGGGAAGGCGCTCGTGTGGACGTTGACGTAGTAGCTGTCCGGGTCGGTCAGGATCGAGCGCAGGAGGTCGCGGTCCGCGGTGACGCACCCTGAGGAGGTTCCGGTCGCGTCCGGTGGGGCGAGAGCCACCACGACAGGACCAGGGGACTCGACGTCGCCGACGTGGATGTGCGCGCCGGTCGCCGGCAGCCCGACGTTCTCGACCGTGAGCGTGTAGCACACCTCCGCCTGCCCGGGATTGACGCTGAGCCTGGCCGTCCCGCTGCCGTCCGGATCACCCGGCCCCGGACGCTCCGCTGCGCCGGTCAAGGCCACAGTGAAGGGACGACCACCGTCGTCGGCCGTGGCGGAGGGGGCGAACGTCAGCACAGGGACGACGAGGGCGGCGGCGGACGCCAGCACGAGGACCGATCGGTTCATCAGGAACTCCTTGGGGTGTGGTTGACCCCCGCACCTCGTCACGATACGCCTAGACCGGCGCCCTCAACAGAGTCCGCCGGGGTGCCGCGCCGGATGCCGTGCCGCCCGGCTGGCATGCTGCCGGGATGGATGCGAAGGCCATGGCATGGGGTTACCTCCGGGCGCAGCGTGAGGCGGTGCTGTGGAAGGTGGAGGGGCTGCCGGAACGGGACCAACGGATGCCGCACACGCCGAGCGGGACGAACCTGCTCGGCGTCGTCAAGCACCTCGCCGGTGTCGAGGCGGAGTACTTCGGGATGTGCCTCGGTGAGACGTGGCCGGAGCCGATGGCCTTCTGGGCGGACGACGCCGAGCCCAACGCCGACATGTGGGCGACCGAGGACGAGTCGCCGGAGGTCATCCTCGGGCTCTACCGTCGGGTCACCGCCTGGGCCGACGAGCGGATCGAGCCGCTCCCGGCTGACGCGCCGGTCCACGTTCCCTGGTGGACCCGCCAGGACACCGACCTGCACCATCTCCTCGTGCACATGGCCGTCGAAACCGGGCGGCACGCCGGCCACCTCGACATCCTGCGGGAGCAGCTCGACGGACGCCGCGGCCTCCTGCCGGCCAACCCGAACCTGCCCGACGCCGACGAGGCCTGGTGGGAGGCCTACGTCGCGCGGCTGCGGGCCGTGGCGGAGAGTGCCTAGGCAACGCAGAACTCGTTGCCCTCGGGATCCAACATGACGACGTGGCCGAGGTGCGGCCCGTAGGACTCCTCGCGCACGACCGTCGCGCCGCCCCCGACGAGCTGGGCGACCTTCGTGCGGATCAGCCGCTCGCGGTCGGCCATGTCCCAGGGCGGCTCCCCGGCCACCCGTACGTCGATGTGCACCCGGTTCTTGGCCGTCTTGCCCTCCGGCACGCGGAGGAAGCCGATCGCGGGGCCACGCCCGTCGGGGTCGACGATCGACGCGCCCTCTGGGTCGTCGTAGCCAGGCTCCGCGACGTAGCCGAGCGCCAGGGACCAGAAGCGTGCGAGGAGATCCGGGTCGCTCGCGTCACAGCCCAACGTCCAGTACGTCGCCATCCCGGCAGGCTATCCCCGGCCGGGTTTCACTTCTTCGTTGCCTGTGCGCCGGCTCCGTCGGAGGTGAGGGCCGCGATGAAGGCCTCCTGGGGTACCTCGACGCGACCTACCATCTTCATCCGCTTCTTCCCCTCCTTCTGCTTCTCGAGGAGCTTGCGCTTGCGGGAGATGTCACCGCCGTAGCACTTGGCCAGAACGTCCTTGCGGATGGCGCGGATGTTCTCGCGGGCGATGACCCGGGCGCCCACGGCCGCCTGGATGGGCACCTCGAACTGCTGCCGCGGGATGAGGTCCTTGAGCTTCCCGGCCATCATCACGCCGTAGGAGTAGGCCCGGTCCTTGTGCACGATCGCGGAGAACGCGTCGACCGTCTCGCCCTGGAGCAGGATGTCCACCTTGACGAGGTCGGCGACCTGGTCGCCGTCGGGCTCGTAGTCGAGCGAGGCGTAGCCGCGGGTCCGGGACTTCAGCTGGTCGAAGAAGTCGAAGACGATCTCGGCGAGCGGAAGGGTGTACCGCATCTCGACGCGGTCCTCGGACAGGTAGTCCATCCCGAGCAGGGTGCCCCGCTTTCCCTGGCAGAGCTCCATGATCGCCCCGATGAACTCGCTCGGGGCGAGGATCGTGGCACGCACCTTCGGCTCACGCACCTCGGCGATCTTGCCCCCGGGGAACTCGCTGGGGTTCGTCACGACGATCTCGGTGCCGTCGTCCATGGTCACGTCGTAGACGACGTTGGGCTGCGTGGAGATGAGGTCGAGGTCGAACTCGCGCTCGAGCCGCTCGCGGACGATCTCGAGGTGGAGCAGGCCGAGGAACCCGCAGCGGAAGCCGAAGCCGAGCGCGACGGACGTCTCCGGCTCGTAGACGAGCGCCGCGTCGTTGAGCTTGAGCTTGTCGAGCGCCTCGCGCAGGTCGGGGTAGTCCGAGCCGTCGAGCGGGTAGAGGCCGGAGAACACCATGGGCTTGGGGTCCCGGTAGCCACCGAGGGCGGCCGTGGCGGGCTTGCCGGCGTTCGTCACGGTGTCGCCGACCCGGCTCTGCCGGACGTCCTTCACGCCGGTGATGAGGTAGCCGACCTCCCCCACCGCGAGGCCCTGTCCGGGAACCGGCTCCGGGGAGATGACGCCGATCTCGAGCAGCTCGTGGGTGGCCCTCGTGGACATCATGACGATCTTCTCGCGCGGGTTGAGGTTGCCGTCGATGACGCGGACGTAGGTGACCACGCCGCGGTAGGTGTCGTAGACCGAGTCGAAGATCATCGCGCGGGCCGGCGCGCCGGCGTCACCGGAGGGCGACGGGATCTGCCGGACGATCTCGTCGAGCAGCGGTTGGACCCCCTCACCGGTCTTGCCGGACACCCGGAAGCAGTCCTCCGGCTCGCAGCCGATGAGGCCGGCGAGCTCCTCCGCGTACTTCTCCGGCTGGGCGGCAGGGAGGTCGATCTTGTTGAGCACGGGGATGATCGTGAGGTCGTTCTCCATCGCGAGGTAGAGGTTCGCGAGGGTCTGCGCCTCGATGCCCTGGGCCGCGTCGACGAGGAGCACGGCTCCCTCGCACGCGGCCAGGCTCCGGCTCACCTCGTACGTGAAGTCGACGTGGCCCGGGGTGTCGATCATGTTGAGGATGTGGTGGGCGCCGTCGAGGTCCCACGGCATCCGCACGGCCTGGCTCTTGATGGTGATGCCGCGCTCGCGCTCGATGTCCATCCGGTCGAGGTACTGCGCCCGCATGGCGCGGTCGTCGACGACTCCGGTCATCTGCAGCATGCGGTCGGCCAGGGTCGACTTGCCGTGGTCGATGTGGGCGATGATGCAGAAGTTGCGGATCGCCTCCGGCGGCGTCGCGTGCGGTTGCAGCACGGTGCGGGCACGGGGGGACACGAGCGGTGGCGTTCCTTGCGTGGACGACGGTCAGGGACTTCCCCCCAGTCTCCCACGGCAGCGGTGGGAGTCTGGACCGGTGCCCCCACTGCCGCTGAGCCAGGTGCCCGAGTCGACTATCTCGTGACGTCCGTCCGACCGACCTTCGGCGCCCCGCCGGATGCCGTCCGCGCCGAGCTCGGCGCCGTCGCCGGCTCCCCGGTCGCCCGGGCCGCTGCACCGGTCAGGTCGGGCTTCAGCGGGGCGTATGCCGGGCGCCTTCCTCCCGCAGCTCACCGGGCTGCGTTGTCCTACCCGGCTCGTGGGCGCAGGTGAGGTTCTCGTCGACGGGGGGTCATGGCCCCTGCTCGTCCTCGACGTCGTGCACGGCCGTCAGCCGGGAGGGCCCTGGACCAAGACCGATGCCGACGCCACGGTGCGCACCTGCGTGGAGATCGCCGGCACGCCGGCGGAGGTGGTGGAGCGGTCACGTCCACGCCTGGCCGTCGGGCATCACGCGACCTGCCGGCCACGGCACCAGTGAGCTGGTGGAGCTTGCCGCTCGAGCCGAGCGCGCCTGCCGGGGCGAGGCGCTGGTCCACTGGGACATCCGTCCGGACAACCTCCTCGTCGAGACCGACGTGGGCGGACCTCGTCAGTCTCTGGCCGCGGATGGCCCGACACGGGATCGACGTGCGCGCCCATCGCAGCGCACCCGTCCTCCAGGGGGCGCGGGACGATGACATCGACTCGTTCCTGGCAGCCCTCGCCGGATTCCTCCTCGCGGACGCCACCCTCCGCCTCGTCACCGAGCGACGTGGATGGAGCATGCTGAGGAGATGACCGACCCGCTCTCCGACGCGATGCGCGACACCGTCGGCGACCAGGAGGTCGGGCGGCGGCTTCCGCGGGCCCTGACGCCGTTCCGCACCCCGTCGTACCGGTGGCTCGCCCTCTCCCTCACCGCCAGCTCCTTCGCGGGCGGGGTCTGGGTGGTCGCCCTGGTCTGGGAGGTCATCCGCCTGGGGGGCGGACCCGCCGACCTGTCGCTCGTCACCACGGCGGGCGCCGTCGGGGTCCTCCTGCCGGCGCTGGTCGCCGGCGTGGTGGCCGACAGGGTGCCTCAGCGAGTGATCCTCGTGGGGGTCGGTCTCGTCGAGCTGACCGGCATGTCCCTCGTGGCGCTCCTGTCCGCGGCCGACCTCGACAGCCTGTGGGTCCTCGCCGGGGTGGCGTTCACGACCGGCATGGCGATGGCCTTCTACTACCCGGCGTACTCCGCATGGCTGCCGGCCCTCGTGCCGGAGTCGGACCTCCAGGCCGTCAACGGTTTCGAGGGGATGGTGCGGCCCACGATCGGCCAGGCGATCGGCCCGGCCGTGGCCGGAGCCGTCGTCGCCGCCTCCAGCCCCGGGTCCGCGTTCGCGATCGCCGCGGCGAGCTCGGTCGTCACCGTGCTGGCCCTGCTCAAGGTTCCTCAGACACCGGTCCGGCGCACGCTCGACCCGGAGCACGCGTCACACCCTGTCCGCTCGGCGATGCACGACATGCGCGAGGGCTTCGCCTACATGGTCCGCACGCCGTGGCTGCTGGCCACACTGCTCTTCGCCTCGTTGATGATCCTCGTCATGATGGGTCCGCTCGAGGTGCTCATCCCCTTCCTCGTCAAGGACGAGCTCGGGGGCGGCCCGAGCGACCACTCGTACGTGCTCGCGGGGTTCGGCCTCGGCGGCGCGGTGGGGTCGCTCGCCATGGCATCGGTGCGGATGCCGCGCCGTTACCTCACCCTGATGAACCTCGGGTGGGGTCTCGCCTGCGTTCCGTTCGTGCTCATCGGGGTGACCACCCAGGTGTGGGTGGTCGTCACGTGCGCGTTCGTCATGGGAGCACTGTTCTCGGCGCCCATGGTCATCTGGGGGACCCTGCTCCAGCGACGCGTCCCGCCGGCGCTGCTCGGCCGGGTCGCCTCGCTGGACTTCTTCGTGTCCGTGTCGCTCATGCCCGTGTCCATGGCGCTGGCCGGCCCGGTCTCGGAGGCCATCGGCCTCACGACCACCTTCGCGGTGGCCGGGATCGCGCCCCTGATCTTCGCCGTCGTCGCCATCCTGTGGGCCCGCCTCCCCCAGGACGAGCTGGCGCACCCCCTCGACGATCCTCAGGCCGGGTAGAAGCGGCCGGGGCCACTGACGCCCACGCGAACCGCTCCACGCTCCGGGATCTCGCCGAGCGTGCGGACCTGGACCTCCAGGGGGCTGTCGTTCCCGCCGATACGAACCCGGACGAGCGCGTCGTGCCCGAAGTACTCGCCACCCACGACCTCGCCCGCGGTCCCCTCGCCGGTCGTCAGGGGGAGCAGCCGAAGCTGCTCCGGCCGGAGGACCACGACGCCCTGAGCCAGGCCGGAGCCCGGCGGAACCGCCTCCACCCGCATCGGTCCGAGCGCCGTCACCGCCACCCCACCGGAGACCGAGGCAGGCAGCTCCACGCACTGACCCACGAAACGAGCGACACCGAGGCCCGATGGCGACCGGTAGACGGCCTGCGGTGAGTCGTGCATCTGGATCCGGCCGTCGTCGAGGACCGCGACGGAGTCGGCGACCGAGAGCGCCTCGTCCTGGTCGTGCGTGACGACGAGGGCCGTCGCGCGCGAACGCTCGAGGGCCTCACGGACCTGGGTGCGCACCGACTCACGCAGCGCCGCGTCGAGCGCGGAGAAGGGTTCGTCGAGGAGGACGAGCGAGGGGTCCGGCGCGAGCGCCCGAGCCAGCGCCACGCGCTGCTGCTGGCCACCGGAGAGCTCCGCGGGCCGACGGGCGGCGAAGCCGGCCAGGCCGACGAGGTCGAGCACCTCGGCCACTCTCGGCGAGCGGCGTCGTTCGGCCCGAGGCAGCCCGAAGGCGACGTTCTGGCCGACGGTGAGGTGGGGGAAGAGCGCGCCCTCCTGGGGCACGAGCGCGACGCCTCGACGCTCCGGTGCCAGGTGACGGCCCGCGCCGGAGACGAGGACGTCGCCGATCCGGACCTCGCCGGACTCGGGCCTGACGAAGCCGGCGACCGACCGGAGGAGCGTCGTCTTGCCGCACCCCGAAGGTCCGAGGACCGCCGTGATGGAGCCGCTCGGCACCTCGAGGTCGACTCCGCGCAGGACCGCGTGGTCGCCGAGGGTGACGTCGAGGTCGCGGATCGACAGGGTGCTCATCGCGGTGTTCCTCGCTCCCGGTCGGTGAGTCTCATGAGCCAGATCGTGGGCAGCACGGCGAGCACCACGAGCGCGAGACCGTAGGGAGCCGCTGCTCCGTAGGCTCCCACACCGGTCTCGGTCCACAGGCTGGTGGCCAGGGTGTCGGTGCCCGTGGGACGGAGCAGGAGCGTCGCCGGCAGCTCCTTCATGCACGTGAGCAGCACGAGGGCCGACCCGGCACCGATGCCGGGAGCCGCCAACGGCAGGGTCACCCGCCGCAGCACGTCGGTCGGTGTGGCGCCGAGCGACCGGGCGACCTCCTCGCCCCGGACAGAGCTCTGGGCCACGGAGCTGCGGACCGCCCCGACCGCGGTCGGCACGAAGAGCACCACGTACGCGAGCACGAGCAGCGGGGCCTCCTGGTACACCCACGGAACGACCCGCACACCGAGGAAGACGAGGGCCAGGGCGACGACGATCCCCGGGAGCGCGTGCCCGGCATACGTGATCTGCTCGACGACGGTCGTGAAGCTGCCGCGGTGGCGGGCGGCGAGGATGCCGACCGGCACGGCACCCAGCGTGCAGGCGACCGCCCCCAGGAGTGCGAGCCACGCGGTCGCGGCGACGCTCTCGGCGAGGTGGACGCCGTCGATGCCGGCCGACAGGCCGTTGAGGAACCACCAGAGCAAGGAGCCGATGGGGAACACCAGCGCCAGGGCGAGCACCACCCCGGCCGCGCCGCCGAGCGGGAACCGGAGCCCACCCAGCCGCACCGGCTGGACCGCGCGGGAGACACCTGCGCCCACCCGGGCGATGTCGCGGCGCCGGACCCGCGACTCGCCCACGCTGATCGCGACGGTGAGGAGGACGAGGATCAGCGAGAGCACGGCCGCCGTGGAGCGGTCGAAGCTCGACCGGTACGCCGTGTAGATCACCCGGGTGAACACGTCGTAGCGGAGGATCGAGACGGCCCCGAAGTCGCTCAGCGTGTAGAGCGCGACGAGCAGGCCACCCGCGGCGGCGGCCGGTCGCACCTGACGCAGCGTCACCTCGCGGAACACCTGCGAAGGGGAGCGTCCCAGGCTCCGCGCGACCTCCTCGACGCCGGGGTCGGCGCGCCGCAGCGCTGCGAGCACGGGGAGGTAGACATAGGGATAGCAGCAGAGCGTCAGCACGAGGACCGAGCCGGCGAGCCCGGCGAGCTCGGGCACCGCCGAGATCCATGCGAAGGCCGCCACATAGCTCGGGATCGCCAGCGGGAGCGGCGCGAGTCCAGCCAGGACGCGCCGGCCGGGCAGGTCCGTGCGGGTCGCCAGGAACGCGAGCCCCACCCCGATGGCGATGCTCAGGGAGGTCACCAGGGCGGCGAGGAGGACGCTGCGTCCGATGAGCAGCACGGTGCGCTCGCGCAGGACGATCTCTGCCACGCGCGACGCACCGGCCTCTGCCGTGCGGACCAGGAGGTAGGCGATGGGCAGGAGGGTGATCCCGGCCACGACGACCGACGGCGCGCCGAGGAAGAAAGGAACGCGGGAGCTCCCCCGGGACGTCGGCGCGCGGGTCGCGTCGGCGGCCCGCGCCTCCGGCGTCGTCATCGTGCTCAGGTGAGTCCCACCTCGTCGAGGAGCGCCAGGGTCTGCTCGAGTGAGTCGAGGGAGTTGAGGTCGACGCTGGAGCGCTCGAGCTCCGCGAGCGGCACGAGGTCGTGCTTCGTCGACGTGATGCCCTGGACCACCGGGTACTCGGCGGTCTCGTCGGCGAAGTAGCGCTGCCCCTCCTCCGAGAGGAGGAAGTCGACCGCCTTCACCGCCGCCTCCTTCTGCGGGCTACCGGCGAGGATGCCGGCGCCAGCGACGTTGACCAGCGCGCCGGGGTCGTCGGAGTCGAGGAAGTGGATCTTCGCCTTCACGGCGTCGGCTCCCTTCTCCGCGACTCGCTCGTACCAGTAGTAGTGGTTGATCAGGCCCAGGGCGACCTGGCCGGAGTCGACCGCGTCCAGGACGAGGATGTTGTTGTCGTACGCCTTCGGCTCGTTCGCCGCGAACTTCTCGAGCCACTCCTTGGCTCCGTCCTCGCCCTTGGTCAGGCGCAGGGCGGTCACGAAGGACTGGAAGGACGCGTTGGTCGGCGCGAAGCCGATCTTGCCCTTGTACTTCGGGTCGAGGACGGCGTCGACGGTCGTCATCTCGGTGACCTCCGGCGCCTGGGCAGGGTCGTAGGCGATGACGCGCGCCCGGGCCGACGTGGCGACCCAGTGGCCGTTCGGGTCGGCGAAGCCGTCCTGGACCTCTGCGAGGGTGGCCTCGGGGAGGGTGTCGAGCCGGTCCGCCTTGGCGAGAGCCCCCAGCGCGCCGGCGTCCTGGGAGAAGAAGAGGTCGGCCTTGGTGCCCTCGCCCTCCTCGAGGAGCTGCGCGGCGAGCTCGCTGGACCCGGCATAGCGAACCTGGACGTCGATGCCCGTCTCGTCCTCGAGCTTCTCGAGCAGCGGGCCGACGAGGTTCTCGTTGCGCCCCGAGTAGATGACGAGCGCGTCGTCGGACAGGGGCTCCTCCCCCCCGCCGTCCTCGCCACAGGCGGTCATGGTGAGGGTGAGCAGGGCGGCGGCGCTCACGGCGAGCGCTCGTCGGACGGACTTCACTGGGGCTCCTCGGCAGGATCTCGGGCAGACACCGGCACAGTATTAGGTAAGCCTAACCTGCGAAACACCGGGTCCCCGAATGGCGACGCCCCCGCCACTAGGCTCCGGCCATGCCGTCGGCCCCGAGGACCAGCCCCTCCCTGCTCACCCGGCTGCGCGCCTGGCTCGTGCGGCGTCGTGCTGTCGAGCCGGGCTACCCCGGGGACTTCACCGGCCAGCTCAGCCCCGAGTACTCACCACGGCCCGACGGTCGACCGGACCCCGGCGAGGTGGTCTGGACGTGGGTGCCGTTCGAGGAGGACCACACCCGCGGAAAGGACCGCCCCGTGCTTCTCGTCGGCCGCGACGGCCCATGGCTGCTCGCTCTTCAGCTGACGAGCAAGGACCATGACGGCCATCCCGCCAACGGCCGTGGACGAGGCCCCCGATGGGTCGACGTCGGCACGGGAGCGTGGGACCGCCAGCGGCGTCCGAGCGAGGTACGGGTCGACCGGGTCGTCCGGGTCGACCCGCGGACGATCCGCCGTGAGGGTGCCGTCCTGTCGCCGGACCGCTTCGCCGCAGTGGCGAAGGTCGTGGCGCGGCGCGGGGCCTGAAAGGGCGGGGGCTGACGGCGCGGTGCGCAGCGCTGCGCCTCGCTCAGAGGCCGGCTACCTTGCGGGCCATCGAGGACTTCTTGTTCGCCGCCTGGTTCCTGTGGATGACGCCCTTGCTCACGGCCTTGTCGAGCTTGGTCGACGCGACGGCCAGGGCCTGCTTGGCCTCGTCGGCGTTGCCGGCATCGGCGGCCTCGCGGAACTTGCGGATCGCCGTCTTGAACTCGGACTTGATCGCCTTGTTGCGCTCGGTCGCCAGGCGGTTCGTCTTGATCCGCTTGAGCTGGGACTTGATGTTCGCCACTGGTTCGTGTGCTTTCTGTGGGGTCGGTATGCCGTAGAGGGCGGCAGTCACGGGCCGGGACCGGGCGTGGGGACACCCCTGGACGCCGCGCGCTGGATGGTTCTTCGTGCGCGCACGACCTCAAGCGCGCACGCAAGGACCAAACTTACCAGTGGTGGACGCTCGCGGCCAAAACGCTCAGGTGCGGTTCCGAGCGTGCTGCCCGGTGATCGTCAGGACGCAGCGCTCGACGGCGTAGACGGGATCCCGCCCGCCGCCCTTGACCTCGAAGTCCGCCGCCGCGACGGCGTGCACGCAGGTCGCTAGTGCGTCGGCGGTCCAGCCGCCGAGCGCGCGACGCGCCCTGTCGACCTGCCACGGGGCCAGGCCGAGGTCGCGGGCGACGTCGACCGAGCGGCCCCGGCCAGCGGACCCCACCGCGATGAGCTGCCGGGCCTGTTGGGCCAGGACCGCGACGATGGGGACAGGGTCGACGCCGACGGCGATCGCGTGCCGAAGCAGGCGGAGCGCCTCCCCCGCGTCACCCGCCATGGCCGCATCGGCGACTCGGAAGCCCGTCGCCTCGACCTTTCCGCCGTGGTAGGTGAGGACGACCTGCTCGTCGATGACACCGGCGGTGTCGTCGATGAGCTGCTGGCAGGCCGCAGCAAGCTCACGGACGTCCTTGCCGACGGCCTCGACGAGCGCGTGGACCGCCTCCCCCGTCGCCTTGCGGCGGGCCCGCCGGAACTCGTGGGCGGCGAAGTCGGACTTGTCCCGGTCCGTCTTGATCGCGGGGGCGTCGAGCACGCGGGCACCGGCGCCGCGGAGGCCGTCGAGCACCTTCTTGCCCCGCGCACCGCCCTTGTGCACCACGACGAGGGTGAGGTCGGGCTCTGGCTCCACCGCCAGCGTGGCGAGCAGGTCGGCCTGCAGGTCGTCCGAGGCCTCGTCCAGGTCGTGCACGACGATGCACTTGGCTCCGCCGAACAGCGACGGGCTCGCGTGAAGGGTCAGCTCTCCTGCCTCGTAGGCACCGGCATACAGCCGGATGACCTCCAGGTCCGGCTGGGTCACCCGGAGCTCGTCGAGGGTGTGGGCGACGGCGCGTTCCGCGAGCAGCTGCTCGGGCCCGGTGACCAGCACGTAGGGCGGCACCCGGTGGTGGACCGCGACCTGGTCACTCATGGCGTCATGCTGCCACGAGCGGCCGACACCCGGTGGGCTGCCTAGGATCGGCCGGTGCTCGTCGATCCTCCCCCCCACCTTCGACACCACCGGCGCATCGTCGTCTACGGGGTCACCGGTTCCGGCAAGTCGACTCTCGCCGCGCGGCTGTCGTCGCTCACCGGCATCCCCCTCGTCAGGGTCGACGACCTCATGTGGCGGCCCGGCTGGGTTCAGCTGTCGGCGGACGAGCAGGTCGAGGTGATCAGGCCTCACGTCGACCGGCCCGAGTGGGTCATGGACGCCATGTGGAGCGCCACCCGCCCGCTGGTCCTGGGGCGCACGGACCTCGTCGTCGCCCTCGACCATCCGCGCCGGGTCAGCCTGGGCCGGCTCGTGCGGCGAACCGCGGCGCGGCTCGTGACCCGCGAACCGGTCTGCGGCGGCAACACCGAGTCGTGGCGCTCGGCGTTGTCGAGCGACTCGATCGTCGTCTGGCACTTCAGGTCCTTCGCCGCCAAGAGCGCCACCATCGAGGCGTGGGCCGCGGATGCCGGCCCGCCGTCGGTCCTTCGCCTCACCTCCTGCGCGGCGGCCGACGCCTGGCTGAGGACCCTGGAGCACGCACACTCCTGACGACCTGGTGGCGGTCGTCAGTCGAAGGTGAGGGTCGGGCCGCTGCCGGCAGCGAGCCCGAGACCGGCCAGCCGCGCCGAGACGGCATCCGCCGGCAGCTTCATCGACTCGGCGAGTTCGTCGACGGTGAGCCCGAGCTCGATGCCGTCGCGCAGCTCCTCGTCCTCCTGCTCGGTCCACGCGTGGCCGCGCGTCACGGCGGTGCGCGACGAGTCCGGTGGTGGGGGGTTCTCGGCGACGGGACGCTCGTCCGGCACCGGCGCAGCGGCGTCCGCCCCCCGGTCGGTGTCACCCGCGGGCCCGGCCACGGCCCCCGTGAGCCCGCGAAGCGCGGGCTCGGCGACGGGCTGCGGCGGCTGGGCGGTCTCGTCGAGCCGGCGCAGCGCGGCGAGCACCATCGCACGGTCCGCAGTCGGCCAGAACGGCGGCAACGAGCGCTGGAGGAACCCGGCATACCGGGCGGTCATCATCCGGGAGTCGAGGAAGGCGACGACTCCACGGTCGTCGGCCCGGCGGATCAGTCGACCCGCGCCCTGCGCGATGCGGAGCGCCGCGTGGGTCGCCGACACCGCCATGAAGCCGTTTCCGCCCATCCGGGCGATGGCCTGCGAGCGCGCCGACGCGAGCGGGTCGTCCGGCCGCGGGAAGGGGATGCGGTCGATGAGCACGAGCTGGCACGACGACCCGGGGACGTCGACCCCCTGCCAGAGCGAGAGCGTGCCGAAGAGGCAGGTGCGCGGGTCGCGGGCGAACTGCCGGACGAGCGTGCTGATCTGGTCCTCACCCTGGCAGAGGAAGGCGATGTCGCCGGTGAGGTCGGCGAAGCGCTCGCGCATCGCCTCGGTGGCCTCCTTGGCGGCCCGCATCGAGGAGAACAGGCCCAGGGTGCGCCCCCCGGCGGCACGCACGAGCGACTCGATCTCGTCGAGGGTCTCGGTGGCGAGGCCGTCGCGGCCGGGCGGCGGGAGGTGCCGCGCGACGTAGGCGATGCCCTGCTCGGGGTAGGCGAACGGGCTGCCGACGTCGAGCCCGCGCCAGTCCGGCGCACCGTCGCCGCGCAGCCCGATCGTGCCCGCGACGGCGTCGAACGAGCCACCGAGCTCGAGGGTCGCAGACGTCATCACGACGGTGCGCTCCGAGAAGACCTTGTCGCGCACGAGCATCGCGACGCTCATCGGCGCCACGCGCAGCACCGGCCCACGCCGCGGGTCCCGGTTCAGCCAGACGACGTCGAGCTCACGCTCCTCGAGCATCCTGGAGGCGTTCTCGAACACCTCGTCGACGGCCGCACGAGCCGCCTGACGTGCGCCGTCGGGCTCCTCCCCCGGCTGTTGCTTGAGCTCGCTCTGTGCGGCGCGCGCGGTGTCCCGGACGCGGTCGAGTGCCATCGCGAGCGAGTCGGGGATGCCGGTGAGCCGCCCCTCGGGTGCGGGCTCGAGCACCGACTCGAGCAGGTCGGCGGCCTCGTCCATCGTCGAGGACGAGTCGGCCTGGCGGCCGGCCCGCTTGGCCGCGGCCCGGACCATCCCTGGCGTCACCTCGTCGGTGATCGTGGAGGTCACCCGGTCGACGAGCTCGTGCCCCTCGTCGACGACGAGGACGTCGTGCTCGGGCAGCATCTGGCGGCCCTCGAACGCGTCGATGGCCATGAAAGAATGGTTGGTGACGATGACGTCGACGCCTCGAGCCGCCTCGCGCGAGCGCTCGACGAAGCACTCGGACACCATCGGACAGCGGCCTCCCAGGCACTCCTCGGCGCTCACCGACACCTGGCGCCAGGCGCGCTCGGAGACGCCGGGAACGAGCTCGTCGCGGTCACCCGACTCGGTCACCTCGGCCCACCCGCGCAGTCGTACGACCTCCTGGCCGAGCCGGGACGCCTGCACGTCGACGGCTGCCACCGACATGAGCGAGTCGGCGTCGTCGTCAGGGAAACCGCCCTGGAGCTTGTGGGCGCACAGGTAGTTGCGCCGGCCCTTGACGAGCCCGTACGTGGGGCGTCGACCGAGGAGCGGCGCGACGGCCTCGGCGAGGCGAGGCATGTCGCGGTCGACGATCTGGGCCTGGAGCGCGAGGGTGGCCGTCGCGACCACGGCCGGCTTGCCGGTGTCGAACGCGTGCTGGACCGCGGGCACGAGGTAGGCGAGCGACTTGCCGGTGCCCGTGCCGGCCTGGACCAACAGGTGCTTCCCGCCCTCGACCTGACCGGGCCGCTCGGTGCCGCCGATCCAGCCCACGGCGGCGCGCAGGAGGTCGTCGAGGGAGGGCACCAGAGCAGGGTATGCCGTGCCGGCGTCACCGCCCTGGAGCCCGTCCACACCCGCGCCCCACCTCCGCCGGTTCCCCGCGCGACCTGCTCCTCCAGTGCCACGATGGCCTCGTGAGCATCGACGTCGAGGCACCCACCCCCTTCCCGTCCGACATCGAGATCGCCGAGCGCGCCGACATCACCCCGGTCGTCGACCTCGCGCGAGAGACCTTGGGCATCCCCGCCGACGCGCTCGTCCCCTATGGCCACACCAAGGCGAAGATCTCGCTCCGCTGGCTCGCGGGACTCGAGGACCGGCCGGACGGGCACCTCGTCCTCGTGACGGGCATGTCGCCGACGCCGGCCGGGGAGGGGAAGACGACGACGTCGGTCGGTCTGGCCGACGCGTTGCGCCGGATCGGCGAGGAGAGCATCGTCGCCCTGCGCGAGCCGTCGATGGGTCCGGTCTTCGGCACCAAGGGGGGAGCCGCGGGCGGCGGCTTCGCCCAGGTCGTGCCCATGGTCGACATCAACCTCGCCTTCACGGGCGACTTCGCTGCCGTGGCAGCCGCCAACAACCTGCTCGCCGCCCTCCTCGACAACCACCTCCACCACGGGAACGCGCTCGACATCGACCCTCGCACGGTGACCTGGAAGCGAGTGGTCGACCTCAACGACCGTGCCCTGCGCGACATCGTCGTCGGCCTCGGTGGCGTGGCGAACGGCGTCCCGAGGGAGGACGGGTTCGACATCGTCGTGGCCTCCGAGGTCATGGCGGTCCTCTGCCTCGCCACCACGCTCCCGGACCTCCGCCGCCGCCTGGGTGACATCGTCGTCGCCCACACCCGCGACAAGCGACCGGTCACCGCCCGGGACCTGCACGCACAGGGAGCGCTGGCCCCGAGGCCGGGTTCGGCGCCGACCTCGGTGCCGAGAAGTTCATCGACATCAAGTGCCGGGCCACCGGGCTACGGCCCGATGTCGCCGTCGTCGTCGTCAGCGTGCGGGCCTTGAAGTACCACGGGGGCGTCGCTTTGGCCGACGCCCGGCGCGAGGACCTGACAGCGGTGGAGGCCGGGATGGCCAACCTGCGTCGTCACCTCACGATCGTTCGCGACGTCTACGGCCTGGCCGCTGTGGTCGCCCTCAACCGCTTCCCGACCGACACGGACGGTGAGGTGGACCTCGTCGTGCGGCTGTGCGCGGAGGCCGGGGTGCGTGCCTTCCCCGCGACCCACGTGCGGGACGGCGGCGCGGGAGCCGAGGCACTCGCCCGGGGCGTCGTCCATGCCGTGCGCGAGGGTCGCAGCGACGTGCGGTTCGTCTACGACGACCACCTCTCGCTGGAGAAGAAGTCCGAGGCGGTCGCGACCCGGATCTACGGCGCGGCCGGCGTGGTGTTCGAGCCGCGGGCGCGGCGCCGGCTGGAGCAGGTCGAGGCGGAAGGGTTCGGACACCTGCCCATCTGCGTCGCCAAGACCCAGGCGTCCTTCTCGACCGACCCTTCGCAGCGTGGGGCCCCCTCCGGGCACACGGTGACCGTGCGCGACGTGCGGCTCGCCGCAGGCGCCGGCTTCGTCGTGCTGCTCACCGGTGACGTCATGACGATGCCCGGCCTGCCTCGGGAACCGGCCGCCCACCTCATCGACATCGACGATGACGGCCGGGTCACCGGCCTCAGCTGAGGGGCGGGTGGTCAGGCCCGGCCGTCGGCGACCAGGGGGCGGTCGTCGAGGCGTCGCGCCATGACGACGCAGTCCCGGTCGTCTCCGGGTGCCACCCGGATCACGCCGGGCAGCCGGCCGACCTCGACGTAGCCGCAGCGCTCGTAGAAGCGGGTCGTCCCCAGTCCGCTCCGCACGTCGACGAGGCCGACCTCGACTCGCTGCTTCCGCGCGACCCGGTGCATCGCCGCAAGGAGCAGCCGGCCGAGGTTGCGGCCCCTCATCCGGGGGTCGGTCATGATCCGGAACGCCGTTCTACTGTGACTCAACAGGGGGTTGCGGTCCGCGACCCAGAAGCCGGCGGCCACCACGCGCTCCCGGGCACCCCGCAGCAGGACGGGCGTCGTCAGGCCGTCCTCCATCTCCTCCTCATGGGTCGCGAGCGCCCCGGCGACCTGATGACGCGGCGTGCGTGGGAGGAAGCCGACGGCGCCACCGGCATCGTTGACGGCGCACCAGAGGTCGAGCAAGGACTCGCGCGTCGCCTCGTCGAGCGAGTCCGGTGACTCCACCCGCGGTGCCTGCAGCACGGTCGAGAGTCCTCCGTCCGGACCTTCCGCCACGGTCCCGACGGGCTCGAGACCGGCCCGGAGGGCCACCCGCACCGACGGCTCGTTGGCCGGGCGGGACCGCAGCATCACGGGGAGCGCCGGCAGCCACTCGATGGCGTGCGCGGTCCAGGCCCGCGCCGCCTCCGTGGCGAGGCCGCGACCCTGGACCCTCGGTGCCAGCCGGTAGGAGAGGGTGAGCTCCTCCGCCCCGGCGTCGGGAGCCCGGCGGCTCAGCCCCCCGACCCCGACCCCGCTCCGGGTGCCGGTCTCCTCGACGACGCCGTAGTCGAAGCCCACACTGCTCCAGCGGGACCGGGACTCCTCGAAAAGCCTGGTCGCATCGGCGTCGGTGGCCGGCATCGCCCAGGGCGCGTGCTCGTAGAGGGCCGGGTCCCGGTGCAGGCGCAGCCACAGCGACCTGTCGCCCTCGGTCGGGGGCCGGAGGGTGAGGCGGTTCGTCGTGATCTCTAACGGCACCGGCACGACCGTGACCGTACCGGGCGGCGGGCCCTCGACAGGGCTTGCCGTGCAGCCGAACGGTCAGACGGCGTACACCGTGAGGTCACCGGCGAGGTCGGGCCGCACCCGGGCCGTGAGCCGCGTCCCGTCGGACAGGTGCTCGCTCGCGAGCACCTCTCCGCTCTCATGGATGCGGCTGACGAGGTCTCCCCGGTCGTAGGGGACGAGCACCTCGACGTCGACGTCCGGCTGGGGCAGCTCGGCGGCGATGAGGGCCTGCAGCTCGTCGAGCCCCGCGCCGGTCCGTGCGGAGACGACGACCGAGTGCCTCTCGCTGCGCCGCAGCCGGTCGACGACCTCGGGATCGGCGAGGTCGGCCTTGTTGATGACGATGACCTCCCGAATGTCGGTCGCCCCCACGTCGGAGAGGACCGCGCGCACCGCCGAGATCTGGCCCTCGGGATCCGGGTGCGAGCCGTCGACCACGTGCAGCACGAGGTCGGCTTCGGCCACCTCCTCGAGCGTCGACCGGAAGGCCTCCACGAGCTGGTGTGGCAGCTGACGCACGAAGCCGACGGTGTCGGTGAGGGTGTACGTCCGACCGTCAGGGGTCTCGGCGCGCCGGACCGTGGGGTCCAAGGTGGCGAAGAGCTGGTTCTCGACGAGGACTCCGGCACCCGTGAGCCGGTTGAGGATGGAGGACTTGCCGGCATTCGTGTAGCCGGCGATCGCGACGCTGGGCACCGCGTTGGCGCGGCGGCTGCCCCTCTTGGTGTCACGGACCGTCTTCATCTCCTTGAGGAGGGCACGCAGCTTGGCGATCCGGCTGTTGATGCGGCGGCGGTCCAGCTCGATCTTGGTCTCACCCGGTCCGCGTGAGCCCATGCCCTGACCGCCAGCGGCCTGCCCACCGGCCTGCCGGGACATCGACTCACCCCAGCCGCGCAGGCGCGGGAGGAGGTACTGGAGCTGGGCCAGCTCGACCTGCGCCTTGCCCTCCCGGGACTTCGCGTGCTGGGCGAAGATGTCGAGGATGAGGGCGGTGCGGTCGATCACCTTCACCTGGACGACGTCCTCGAGGGCCCGTCGCTGGCTGGGGGCCAGCTCGGTGTCGCAGACGACGGTGTCGGCCCCCTCGTCGATGACGATGTCGCGCAGCTCGACCGCCTTGCCCTTGCCGAGGTAGGTCGCCGGGTCCGGGTTGGCACGCCGCTGGACGACGCCTGCGAGCACCTCGGAGCCCGCGGTCTCGGCCAGGGCGGCGAGCTCGCGCAGGGAGTTCTCGGCGTCCTCGGCCGTGCCCTCCGACCACACGGCCGCCAGGACGACGCGTTCGAGACGCAGCTGGCGGTACTCGACCTCGGTGACGTCCTGGAGCTCGGTGGAGAGACCGGAGATGCGACGCAGCGCCGCTCGCTCCTCCCGGTCGAGCTGCTCACCGTCGTGGGTGGGCTGCTCGTCGGGGTCCGTCGCGGCGGGCGGGACGACGAAGCCCGAGTCGTCGAAGGTCTCTTCGGCGAGCGCTTCGGCCCGCCCGGACAGGAAGTCGCGTGCAGTCATGGTCCCCCTAGGTTCTCATCGGGCAACGCCGGCGGGCCAACTCTTTCTTCCGGCTCGGCGCTAGCGTGTGCCCCGATGGGCGAGCACGACCACTACTTCAGCGCCGCGCCGGTCAGCGCCGACCAGCGCCGACGGCTGCGGGTCCACCTCGTCGGTCACGACGTCGAGGTCGAGGTGGCGCCGGGGGTCTTCTCGCCCGGCGGACTCGACAAGGGAACCGCCGTCCTGCTCGCCGAGGCGCCCGCGCCGCCGCGCGAGGGCACCTTCCTCGACCTGGGGTGCGGCTGGGGCCCCGTGGCGCTCAGCCTCGCGCTGCTCTCTCCGCGCGCCACGGTCCACGCCGTCGACGTGAACAAGCGTGCCCTCGACCTCGTCCGCCGCAACGCGGCCGCGCTGGGGCTGAACGGGGTCCACGCGAGCCCGCCGGACGGCATCCCGGATGCCGTGCGCTTCGACGTCATCTGGTCGAACCCGCCGATCAGGGTCGGCAAGGCGGCGCTCCACGAGCTCCTGCGCACCTGGCTGCCTCGCCTGGCCCCGGGCGGGGCCGCCCACCTCGTCGTCCAGCGCAACCTCGGGTCGGACAGCCTCCAGGGCTGGATCACCCGGGAGCTCGGGATGCCGTGCACCCGCCGCGCGTCGACCAAGGGGTTCCGGGTCCTCGAGGTCAAGGCCAGCTGACCCCGCCCGGGACGTCAGGCCCGCGCCGGCTCCCGAAGGGCCGCCGGGTCGAGGACGCCGTCGGCGACGAGCACCGCGGGACCGGCCAGCTCGACACCGTGCTCCGGCAGGAGCCGGACGGTGAGCCGGCCCCCCGGCACGTCGACGAGCCAGGTCGCGCCGGTGTCCAGCGAGCCCGCCCAGAAGCTCGTGGCGATGGCGGCGGCGCACGCGCCGGAGCCGCACGAGCGGGTCTCACCCACACCGCGCTCGTGCACCCGCAGGGCGACGTGACCCGGCCCCATCGGCCGGACGAGCTCCACGTTCGTGCCCTGCGGGGGGTCCGGCCGCACGGCTGGTGCGGCGGTGAGGTCGATCGTGTCGAGCTCGACCTGCTCGGGAAGCGCGACGACGGTGTGCGGGTTTCCCAGGTCCACGGTGAGTGCTGAGTAGGGGTCCCCACCGTCGAGATGGACCAGCGCGTCGAAGCCGTCTCGCTCGGCGCTCTCGGCGTCGCCGAGGCGCCACGGACCCAGGTCGACGGCGAAGCCTTCGCCGTCGCGGCGGACGTGCTTGACGCCAGCCCGGGTGGCGATGGAGAACTCGTCGGCCGTCTCGAGGCCCTCTCGCCGGAGGAAGGCAGCGAAGACGCGGGTGCCGTTGCCACACATCTCCGAGACGCTGCCGTCGGCGTTCCGGTAGTCCATGAACCAGGTCGCCCCGCGGGCCTGGGCGCGGACCTCTGCGTCCTCGACCAGCTCGGTCGGGACGACCCGGATCACCCCGTCACCACCGACGCCGGTGCGGCGGTCGGCGAGCGCCACGGCGAGGGAGGAGGACAGGCCGAGCGTGCCGTCGAGGTCGGGCACGAGCACGAAGTCGTTCTCGGTGCCGTGCCCCTTGGTGAAGGAGAGCCGCTCAGCCATGCGGGCCATTGTTCCGCACGGCGACACGCACCTCTGCCACGGTGGCCGCGAGGGCGGCGGCGTCGGTGGGGTCGACCCACCGGATCCGTCGGTCAGGCCGGAACCACGACGCCTGGCGGCGGGCGAGGCGGCGGGTCGCAGCGATGGTCTGCTCCTGGGCCTCCTCGTCGTCGAGGAGGCCGTCGAGCCGGGCGAGCGCCTGCGCATAGCCGATGGCGGTGCTCGCCGTGCGCCCGCGCCGGATGCCGCGTGCCTCCAGTGCCCTGACCTCACCGAGGAGCCCTTCTGCCCACATCCTGCGCACCCGGTCCTCGATGCGCCGGTCGAGCACGTCGCGTGACGGGAGCAGTCCGACGACGACCGTGGGGCGAGCGAACTCCCGGCGGGGCATGGTCGCCGAGAACGGGCGCCCGGTCAGCTCGATGACCTCGAGCGCGCGCACGACGCGCCGCCGGTTCTTCGGTCCGATGGCCGCGGCAGCAGCGCGGTCTGCCCGGGCCAGGTCGGCGTGCATGGCTGCGGTCCCCACTTCGGCCGCTCGATCCTCGAGACGGCGTCTGACGTGGGGGTCCGTCGGGGGGATGTCGAGGCGGTCGATGAGCGCGCGGACGTAGAGCCCCGAGCCGCCGACGACGACCGGGGTCCTCCCTCGCGCCCGCACCGCCTCGAGATCCGCGCGGGCGTGCCGCTGGTAGGCCGCGACGCTCGCCTCCTCGGTCACCTCCAGGACGTCGACCTGGTGGTGCGGGATGCCGCGCCGATCGGGGACGGCCAGCTTGGCGGTACCGATGTCCATGCCCCTGTAGAGCTGGCTGGCGTCGGCGCCGATGACCTCTCCGCCGAGCTCCTCCGCCAGGCGCAGACCGAGGTCCGACTTCCCGGTGGCGGTCGGTCCGACGACCGCGACGACGAGGGGGCCGTCGTCAGTCGGCACGCTCCTCCTCGGGGGTGTCGTCGTCGTGGCCGAAGGGGTCCCGGTCGACGCCCGGCATCCAGCTCTGACCGGGAACGCCCCACCCGTTGCCCTTGACCGTCTTGCGGGCCTTGCGCGCCCACTTGCCCGAGAGCCGGTCGACGTAGAGGAACCCGTTGAGGTGGTCGTACTCGTGCTGGAGCATCCGGGCGAACCACCCGGTCGCCTCGTACCGGATCTCCTCGCCGGCGAGGTCGGTCCCGGTGAGGGTCGCCTGTTCCCCCCGGCGGAGCGGAAAGGACTCGCCGGGCACGGAGAGGCAGCCCTCGACCTCGTCGTGAGGGTCAGGGTCGCCCACGACGGGCTTGGACGACGTGAGATACGGGTTGACGACGACCCCGCGCGGAGGGATGCGGTCCTCGTTCGCGAGCTGCCAGGTGAAGATCCGCAGGCCCACACCCACCTGGGGCGCGGCGAGGCCCACGCCCCGAGCCGCGTCCATCGTCTCGAACATGTCGCGGACGAGCTCGCGGACCTCGTCGTCGATGACCTCGACGGCGCGCGCCCGCTCGTGGAGGACGGGTTCGCCGGCGATGACGACGGGACGGATGGCCATGGGCCGGATTCTTCCAGAGCCGGAGGGCCACCCCGTCCCCGGCCGGCGGTTGTGGCGGCTCCTAGGATCGTGATCGTGAACCCCGCGATCATCCTCGTCGCTCCCGACCACGGTGCGGTGCTGGCCGACGAGTTCGGTCGCTACGTCCGCGACTACGACGTGCTCCGGACCTCCTCGGTGGCCGAGGGCGAGGCTGCCGCCCGACAGGTCGTCGCCGAAGGTCGGCAGGTGGCCCTCTTCGTCGCCGAGTCGCAGCTTCCCGACGGACACGTGCTCGAGGCCTTCGCGCGCTGGCGCGCCGTCGTGCCGACGGCCCGGCGGCTCGTCGCCGCCCACTACTCCAGGTTCCTCACCGACGCCCCGGAGCTGCGGTCCGGGCTGGCGAAGGGCAAGTACGACGCGTACCTGCTCATGCCGCGGGGGGTGCGCGACGAGGAGTTCCACACGGCGATCTGCGAGCTGCTCTCCGACTGGGGCTCGACCGTGGCCGCCCCGGAGGTGGAGTCGGTGCGCATCGTCACGCCCACGCCGGACGCGCTCACGCTCGCGATCAGGGACTTCCTCGACCGGATGGGGCTGCCGAACCGGACCTACACCCCGGAGACGCCGGAGGGTCAGGAGGTGCTGGCTGCTGCCGGGAACGACCCGGCATACCCCCTGGTTCGCGCGATGGACACCGTGGTCTTCTCGCCGCGGTCCGTCCGTGACGTCGCCGTGCGGGTCTACGGCAGCCCGACGGACATCGACGTCGACACCGTCGTCGACGTCGCCGTCGTCGGGGCCGGGCCCGCCGGGCTGGCAGCGGCGGTGTACGCGTCCTCGGAGGGGCTCTCGGCCGTCGTCCTCGAGGCCGAGGCCGTCGGCGGCCAGGCGGGCACCTCGTCGATGATCCGCAACTACCTCGGCTTTCCACGTGGCGTGTCCGGGATGAGGCTCGCCCAACGGGCGCGCAACCAGGCGATCCGCTTCGGGACCCGGTTCTTCACGGGCTGGTCCGTGACCGGCCTGGAGCCTGGCGCGGTGGGCGAGCCGCACCTGTTGCGCACGGACGGCGGCGACATCCGCGCCCGTGCCGTCGTCATCGCGACAGGCGTCACCTACCGCCGCCTGCGGGTGCCCGGTGTCGAGGCGCTCGTCGGCCTCGGCGTGTTCTACGGCAGCGCGATGACCGCCGCCCGGGAGCTGGAGGACGCCGACGTCGTCGTCGTGGGAGGCGGCAACTCCGCCGGGCAGTCCGCCATCCACCTGGCGCGCTTCGCGCGCTCCGTCACGATCCTCGTCCGGCGTGACGGGCTCGAGACCACCATGTCCTCGTACCTCGTGGAGGAGATCGCGTACAACCCCCGGATCACCGTGCTGCCGTGTGCGGAGGTGGTCGACGCCGGTGGTGACGGTCGACTCGAGTGGGTCCGGGTGCGGGACACCAGGACCGGCCACACGGAGGAGCGGGAGTGCCGCGGACTGTTCCTGCTGCTGGGCGCCGAGCCGCACTGTGACTGGTTGCCGGCGGCCGTCGCCCGCGACAGCCGGGGCTTCGTGCTGACCGGCCGCGACGTGCCACCTGAGCGGTGGTCGGGCGATCTCCCTCCCGCGAGCCTGGAGAGCACGGTCCCCGGCGTCTTCGCCGCCGGGGACATCAGGGCAGGGTCCATGAAGCGGGTCGCGGCGGCGAGTGGAGAGGGCGCGTCCGTGGTGCCGCTCGTGCACTCATGGCTGGACCCGGCTGTGCCAGCCGGGCGGTGACCGTGCCGCGGCCGACGAAGAACTCAGCCGTTCGGCCACTGTTCGCCCGGATGAGCCGGTTCTCCGGCGGACGTCGACGGCCGAAACCTACGATTGGGGCAGTTCCCACCGCCCCATCGAAGGGAAATCAGTTGCCCCACAACACCTCAGGGTTGCCGCCGCTCAACCTGGAGCCGTTCGACCCCACGACGCTGTATGCCGCCGCGAGTTCACCTCGTCCGGATACGGGCCGAGCTCGTCCCGGCGCGCGCCGCGCACAGGTGCTCGCCGCTCTCGGGCTCGCGGTCGTCACTGCGCTCATCGCGGGGGCGGCTCTCCTGGTGAGCTGACCTCAGGCGGAGCACACCGACGCCGGCGCGGCTGTCGGTGACGGCCGACCGATCGACGGCATCCCGAGCGACACCGCGGGCTTGCCGGGCACGGGGGCGTCCTGGAGGGCCGCCCAGGCGTCGCCACCCGCGGTGCGACGCACGACGAACGGACCACCGCTCAGAGCGGAGTCGGCCACGAGGTGGTGCGGGGCGCCGTAGGTGACGCCGACGGTCACGAGGTCTCCCGGCCTCGGACGCTCGGCCCGCTCGGGCACGGCGAAGTGGACGAGCCGGTTGTCCCGGGCGCGACCGCTCATGCGGGAGGTGGCGCCGTCCTTGCGGCCCTCGCCGGGTGCGACGAGCACCTCGACCTCGCTGCCCTCCACGGCCCGGTTCTCCGCCCAGGACACGCGCTCCTGGAGGGCGATGAGCCGGTCGAAGCGCTCCTGCACGACAGCCTTCGGCACCTGGTCGGGCATCGTCGCCGCCGGGGTGCCGGCCCGGACCGAGTACTGGAAGGTGAATGCGCTGGAGAAGCGCGACGCCTCGACGACCCGGAGTGTTTCGGCGAAGTCCTCCTCGGTCTCGCCGGGGAAGCCGACGATGAGGTCGGTGGTGATGGCGGCGTCGGGGATCGCGGAGTGGACGGCGTCGATGATCCGGAGGAACCTCTCGCTCCGGTAGCTGCGCCGCATCGCCTTCAGGACCCGGTCGGAGCCGGACTGCAGCGGCATGTGGAGGCTCGGCATGACGTTGGGGGTCTCGGCCATCGCGGCGATGACGTCGTCGGTGAACGCTGCAGGGTGCGGGCTGGTGAACCGCACTCGCTCGAGTCCGTCAATCTCGCCACACGAGCGCAAAAGCTTGCCGAAGGCGAGTCGGTCGCCGAACTCCACACCGTAGGTGTTGACGTTCTGGCCCAACAGCGTCACCTCGACGACGCCCTGGGCGACGAGGGCCTCGACCTCTGCCAGGACGTCACCGGGGCGCCGGTCCTGCTCCTTGCCGCGCAGGCTGGGCACGATGCAGAACGTGCACGTGTTGTTGCATCCCACGGAGATCGACACCCAGCCGGCGAAGGCGGAGTCTCTGCGCGTGGGCAGGGTCGAGGGAAACGTCTCGAGCGACTCGAGGATCTCGACCTCTGCGCGCTTGTTGTGGCGGGCCCGGTCGAGCAGCGCCGGCAGGCTGGCGATGTTGTTGGTGCCGAAGACGACGTCCACCCAGGGAGCGCGTTGGACGATCGTCGCTCGGTCCTTCTGGGCCATGCACCCGCCCACGGCGATCTGGAGGTCCGGGTTGGCGGTCTTCGCCGGTCGCAGCTGGCCCAGGTTGCCGTACAGCTTGTTGTCGGCGTTCTCGCGCACGGCGCAGGTGTTGAAGACGACGACGTCGGCGACGTCCGGCCGACGGTCCACGGGCACGCTGGCGACGTCGACGTAGCCGGCCGTCTCGAGCAGGCCGGCGAGCCGCTCGGAGTCGTGGACGTTCATCTGGCACCCGTGGGTGCGGACGTCGTAGGTCTTTGCTGCGGTCATGGCGGGTCAAGGGTAACGGCGTGGAGGTTCATCTCGACAACGGTGGAACCATGCCCACCGTCCGACAGACCCTGCTCGACGTAGCGCTGGAGAAGGGGCTGTGGCAGTCGACCCTGGTGTCGTACGCGACTCTGTTCACCCGGCTGAGCGGCTGCGGGCCAAAGACAGCCCAACACCCGCAGGGCCGCTGTCATCGCCCTCCCGTCCATTCTCGGCTGGAGCATAGGCATTCCGAAGGGGGCGCCGAGGCGCTACGACCTGCCCGCTGAGGACACGCTGCGCCTAGCGCTGATGTGGTCAACCCACGAGCTGCGTGGGCTGCTGAGGCACAGCGACGTGGCGACTGGTGGGCCATTGACAGGTCCTTTCAGTCGGAGCAGCCTTGACAGGTCCGGGGTACGGGCATCCATCCCCGGCTGAGTTCGGCGACAGGAGGCCAAAATGTCCGGACTCTTACGACGAGGAACCGTCGTGTTTTCGCTTGTGCTTGTGGGCCTTGTCCTGTCAGGGGGCGTGGCCGCGGCAGCACCCGGCCCCACGCCGAACGAGGGACTCACTGGGGCGTGCAACATGACCAGCACGCACGCCGCGTTCGGGATGTTCGAAAGGGCTGTCCAGAGCGGCCCCGGGTTGGACGGGATGTTCCGGGCGATCTTCAACAGCGGTGGCGACTGCACTGAGTGAAACCCTTCCGAGCGCTTGGCCCGGAAGAGTGGCCAACTGAACCGCCACCACGTCGGGTCCCCGTCCCAACCACGGCCGACCACTCGATCGAGCCATCCAGCAACCGCACCGCACGGTTCGTGGTTCTCGACCCCATGCCACGACGTCCATGCACCCGCGCTATGGGTACACGCGGCGCGTTACCGGATGTGCCGATGAGCGGTCGCTAGAGGTCAGGGTCTGGCTCCAACTGGGTCGCACCTGTCTGGACGCACTGGGACCATTGCGCATGACGCAGAACGCGACAGCGGCGACGAACGGGTGCATCTTCTGTGCCATCGTCGCGCGTCAAGCGGAGGCAAGCATGGTCTACGAGGACGAGACCGTTGCCGTCTGGATGGACCTGAACCCCGTCACGCACGGACACCTCCTCGTGGTGCCACGTGGGCACGCAGAGGGCCTTGAAGACCTCGACCCAGCAACCGGCGCTCACGTGTGGTCGGTCGGTCACGACATGGCACAGGCCCTGCGCCGCTCAAGCATGGGCTGCCAGGGGATCAACCTCCTTGTCTGTGATGGCGAGGTCGCCTTTCAGACGGTCCCCCACTTCCACCTTCACGTCATCCCTCGCTACTCAGGAGACGGCCTGGGGGAACCCTTCAAGGTCGATCCCCCAGAACGCGAGAAGGCGCTCCGAGACAGCGACGCGCGAGCGATCAGGTGCGCCCTCTCCTCACCGGGGTAGTCGACGAGCGGTGGCGCAGAACCCATTGCGAGCCGGACCAGTGCGTGTCACGGGAGGCAGCGCCGGAGGGTATGACGAGGACGCTGCCCGATGAGACTAAGAGCCACCCCCGCCACCGTCTCCCGATCCGCCGCCACCGTACGGGTCGTTCCTTCCGAGGCGCCGAAAGGCGATCGCGGACAGGTCCTCCCCGACGCTCTCAGCCCTTGATGCCCGGCGTTCCATCACCTTGAACGCGAGCACCAGGAGCGCAAACAGCGCGATGGTCCCGATCAGCATCCACATGGCGCGTCTCCCCTTCGACGATTTGCCCACACCCGGCGGGGACTGCTTCGAGTGTCCGCCTCAATGTGGGTGACGTCCACCCTCTGCCAATCACACGCGAGGGCTTCTGATCCCCAGCAATATCGACATTTCACTGGATGTCCGCGCAGCCCTGCGATCCTTCGACCGACGCGGCGTGATGGGGGTGTCGGGACGATCCGGTCCCGCCGGCTCGTCGTGCGGCAGCGGCCTCTGCCGGCCGCTGGAGGAACTCTTGTCCGTCAGAAGGCGAGATCTGCGGTTCTCGGGTCAGCTACCCGGGCCACCGTCGCCGCCGCTGCCTCCCAGCCCCGCCTCGCCAGAATGCAGGCCCAAGGGACCGGGGCGGCCCGACCAGCCGGCCGCTCTCCTCAGTCGACCCTCTGCGTCGCGCAGTCCTCGCACCACTGGACGTCGTTGTCGTTCGTGCTGGCGCTGGTCTCGGCGTCCTTCTCCCAGAGGGTGCCCACGATCTTCGGCGACAGGGGCACCGCATCTGCCGAGGCAAGGTGAGTGCACCTGGGGTTGGCATGGAGGAAGACGAGCCCGTCCTCCCTGCGGGTCGAGTAGTGGACGTTACCCGGTGCCCTGAGTTCCCACGTCGCTCCATCCCTCGTGATGGTGTTCATCTCTGCTCCTCTCGATGCCTCGATGCCCACCGTAGTGGGCGGGGGGATCACCGCGCGGCCTAGGCTGCCCGGGTGCCCCCGACGACGCCCACGGTGACCCTTCGCCCGGTGGACCGCGAGACCTGGAGGGACGTCGCGCGACTCACCGTCACCCCCGACCAGCCTACCTCGCGATGTGCGCATACGGAGACGTGTGGCACCCGATGTCGGTGCACGACGCGTCCGGTTCGGTCGTCGGGTTCCTCATGTGGGGCATCGACGACGCCGACGGAAGCTGCTGGCTGGGCGGCATCCTCGTCGACGCCGGGCAGCAGCGTCGTGGGCTGGGTCGGGCTGCCGTCGTCCAGGCGCTGAGCCTGCTGCGGACCGAGACGGGACACACCTCGTTCGCCCTGTCGTACCGGCCCGACAACGTCGTCGCGAGGCAGCTGTACGCCAGCCTGGGGTTCGTCGAGACCGGCGAGGAGGAGGACGGCGAGCTCGTCGCCCGGCTCTCCCTGGGCTGAGCCACGTCAGCAGAGGCTGCATGACAGGCTGGACACGGCATCGACCTTCGTGAGAGGACCGTTCGTGCGCACCCTGCTCAACATCGTCTGGCTCGTATTTGGCGGCATCTGGCTCGCGATCGGCTACGCCCTGGCCGGAGTGCTGTTCTGCGTCCTTATCGTCACGATTCCCCTGGGTGTGGCGTCCTTCCGGATGGCGAACTACGCCCTGTGGCCGTTCGGGCGCGCCGTGGTGCGCACGCCGGATGCCGGCGCCGGGGCCGTCGTGCTCAACGTCGTGTGGATCGTACTCGCCGGCTGGTGGCTGGCCCTCGGGCACGTGGTGACGGCGGTGGTGCAGGCCATCACGATCATCGGCATCCCACTGGCGATCGCCAACCTCAAGATGATCCCCATCTCGCTCGTGCCCTACGGAAAGCAGATCGTCCCCGCCGACACACTTCCGGCGGAGGACCGCCCGCTGCACTCGATCTGAGGCACCCGCCCCCGAGCTCGACGGGCCTCGTCGCCCGTCAGTCATCCTCAGTCGCGCTGGTGCTCGGGCGCCTCGCGGACCGCATCGCGCACGATCCGCATCGACAGCTCGGCCGGGTACCCCTTGCGGGCGAGCATGCCGGCGAGCCGGCGGATCTGCACCACCGGGTCCAGGCCCGACATCGACCGCATCCGGTTCGCGACGAGGGCTCGGGCCCGGTCCTCCTCGTCGAGAGGATCGACGTCGTCGAGCGCGGCCTGTGCGGTCTCGTCATCGACGCCCTTGCGGTGCAGCTCCTGCGCCAGGGCACGACGCGCCAGCCCACGGCGGGCCTGCTGCGAGCGGACGACCATGCCGGCGTAGGCCGTGTCGTCGACGAGGCCGACCTCCTCCATCCGGTCGAGCACCGCCGCGGCGAGGGCGTCGGGGCAGTTCCTCTTCCTCAGCGCCTGTTCGAGCTGGGCGCGGCTGCGAGGTGCGGCGGTCAGCTGACGCAGCACGATCTGGCGCGCCCAGTCGTGCGGATCGGCCTCCCTGCCGCGGGTGCGCGGGTCGGCCTCCGGATCCTCCGGGGGCGGAGCGGGGACATGCGTCGGCGAGTCGGCGAACGGCATCCGGGATCGGTCCTGCTCCGGTCAGAAGTCGACCGGAACCTCGGGGACGGCCGGCGCGTCGACTCGTGGCCCCACCCCGAGCTTCTCCTTGATCTTCTTCTCGATCTCGTCGGCGAGGTCGGGGTTGTCCTTGAGGAAGGCGCGGGCGTTCTCCTTGCCCTGACCCAGCTGGTCGCCGTCGTAGGTGTACCAGGCACCCGCCTTGCGGACGAAGCCGTGGTCGACGCCCATGTCGATGAGGCCGCCCTCGCGGGAGATGCCCTGGCCGTAGAGGATGTCGAACTCCGCCTGCTTGAACGGCGGAGACACCTTGTTCTTGACCACCTTGCAGCGCGTGCGGTTGCCGACCGGGTCGGTGCCGTCCTTGAGGGTCTCGATGCGCCGCACGTCGAGGCGGACCGAGGCGTAGAACTTCAGCGCCTTGCCACCGGTCGTGGTCTCGGGCGAGCCGAACATCACCCCGATCTTCTCGCGGAGCTGGTTGATGAAGATCGCGGTCGTCCCCGTCGTGTTGAGCGCACCGGTGATCTTGCGCAGTGCCTGGGACATGAGGCGGGCCTGGAGGCCGACGTGGCTGTCGCCCATCTCGCCCTCGATCTCCGCCCGCGGCACGAGGGCCGCGACCGAGTCGATGACGATGATGTCGAGCGCGCCGGAGCGGATGAGCATGTCGGCGATCTCGAGCGCCTGCTCACCGGTGTCGGGCTGGGAGACGAGGAGGGCGTCGGTGTCGACGCCGAGCTTCTTCGCGTACTCGGGATCGAGCGCGTGCTCGGCGTCGATGAAGGCGGCGATGCC
>JAQSWG010000047.1 GCA_029266735.1 Ornithinibacter sp. | reverse complement strand
GGGCGCGGTGAACGTCGGCTTGGCCACCGACGTGCTGGACAGGGTCACCGCCGGCCCGGCGGTCTGCGACCAGGCGTAGGTCAACGGGTCACCATCGGGATCGGAGCTGCCCGACCCGTCCAGGGTCACCGCCGCCCCGGTCGCCACGCCCTGCGCCGGACCCGCCTCGGCCACCGGTGGCTGGTTCACCGGCGCTGTGGTGCCGCCCTTGACGGCGACCAGCACGGAGTGGAGCGGGCCGGCTCCGCCGGAGTAGGTGGCACCGCTTGCCGCATGCGTGCCGGCAGCAGGTGGCTGATGGTAGGCGAGGGTGGTGCAGTCCTTGTCCTGCACCTCGGTGAACCCGGTCGGTGGGGCGTGACCTGATGCAGGCTCGTCGTTCCGCCCGATCCACGCGAGCAGCGGTGTACTGGCGGTGGATACGGTGGTGGCCGGGAACGTGGTACTCGATGCACTGGCAGCGTGCTCGAGTGCCTCCACAGGGTCACCAATGGTGGCCGCCCCTGAGACGGCCATGGCATGGGCCGAGGACCACCGGCCACCACTCCAGGAGAACTGGTAGGTGCCGGTCTCCGGAGCGGTCAGCCGCTTCCAGTACACGCGAACGGTGTCGGAACCGCTCGTGTGGGTCGCCTTGAGGGTGAACCCGGGTGGCGCGGTGACGGGGGGAGGAGGACCACCCCACGTCGCGACCGTGGCGACGACGACGTCGCCGGTCGTTGCGCCGGCCGGAACCGGCACAGTCGCCGCGGTGGACCAGGAGTCGTTCCCCGTTGACGAGCTGGAACGGTACGTGGGCGTCCCACCGGGGGGCTCCTCGGCGACGGTGATGGTCACGGTGTCTCGCGCGGTGAACTCCCCGTCGCCGACGGTGAGGTCGAACGTCAGTGACGCTGCCGTGTTTGGCGCTGTGAAGGTCGGCTTGGCCACCGTGGAGCTCGAGAGGCTGACCGACGGACCTGCGGTCTGGGTCCACTGGTGGGTCAGGGTGTCCCCGTTGGGGTCGCGGCTGCCCGACCCGTCCAAGGTCACGCTCGACCCCAGCGCCACCGTCTGGTCCGGACCGGCCGCCGCGACCGGTGGCTGGTTGCCGGCGGGAACCATGACGTCCCGCACGGTCTTCACGACCGTGCCCGACGCCGCACGCGGCCCCAGCCAGGTGAGGAACTCGTCGATCTCCTCGTCGATGGGTGAGTAGAACTCGTGCATCAAGTAGACGAGCCAGGTCTTCCCCGAAGACGCCTCTGCGGCCAGCACGTCGTTCTTCAGTGCCTGCAGTCCCTCTGAGCCGTCCAGGCTGTCGCGCACGATGCGGACGGCGTACGGGTCGGCCGGGGGCACCGTCTCACGCCGGTCGGTGTCGATGGTTCGGGCAGAGGCGTAGCCCGCCTGCTCGACCATGTCCTCCTCCGCCGGCCCGTAGTAGCCGATGGGGTACGCGAACGACACGGGGCGTGGGAAGCCCTGGGCCTGGAGGGTCGCGACGTCCGCCTCGATCTCGGCGCGCGCGGTCGCCTCGTCCACGTCGGTCAGTGGCGTGTGGTGGGCGGTGTGGCCGGCGATCTCGTGCCCGGCTCCGTAGATGTCCCGCAGCTGGCTCCACGACATCACGCCGTTCGTGCCCATCAGCCCACTGTTGACGTAGAAGGTCGCCTTGGCGCCGTGGGCGGCAAAGACGGGGAGCATCGGATACTGGCTGGACCTGGCGTCGTCGAACGTGAACGTGACGATCACCTTGTCCTCGGCGGCGTCGGCCGGAGCGGCGGCGAGCCCGATGCCCACACCGACGAGCATGACCGTGGCGAGGAGCGTCGACAGACGTCGCCGCAGCCATCCCTCGCGAGTCCCAACGACCATCTCCATCACTCCCCGCTCCGCGCGACGCCCAAGGGCCCCTCGGTCTCCCACCTCGAAGGCACTCGAGGCTTCAGCCCACACTACGGACCTGCCCGAGGTCGGGTGGGCGGTTTCGCTGATACCGGGCTCACGCCGAAAGTTCCATTCACCCACCGGAGTCCCGGCCCCGGACCTAGTCTGGGGGCCCGGTTCGACGCGAGTGACCAGGCGCAGGAGGGACCATGAGTGCCACACCCCCGCTCAGCATCGGGTTGCCGGTGTACAACGGCGAGGACTATCTCGAGCAGTCGGTCGACGCCCTTCTCGGGCAGACCTTCGGCGACTTCGAGCTGATCCTGCTCAGCAACGCGTCGATCGACGCGACCGATGACATCTGCAGGCGCTACGAGCGCGACGACGAGCGGGTCAGGTTCATTCGCCAGCCCGTCAACGTCGGCGCCGCCCGGAACCACACCGATGTCTTCCGCGAGGCACGAGCGCCGCTGTTCAAGTGGGCGTCCGGCGACGACCTCTACGCTCGTGAGCTCCTCGAGCGGTGTCTGCAGCTGCTGGAGGACCGGCCCGACATCGTGCTCGCCCACTCCCTGACCGCAGCGATCGACGAGGACAACAACCTCATCCAGGCGCTCGAGTACCCTCTGGCCACCGATGACCCCCGGCCCGCACGGCGCTTGGAGAGCCTGCTGTTCGGCGGTGACGCCATGCCGGGCGCGGTGGCCGCCGACGACTTCTACGGGGTCATCCGCTCCGACGTGCTGCGGCGTGTGCGCCCGCACGACAGCTTCTACCACGCCGACCAGACCTTCATGTCCGAGCTGGCGCTGCAAGGACCCTTCGCGATGGTCCCCGAGTGGCTCTACTTCCGGCGCCACCACTCCGCCAGGGCGTTCAAGGCCAACCCCACGGTGCGCTCGTGGTGCGCCAACCTCGATCCCAGGCGCTCCGATGGGCTGCGTCACCCCACCGTGCGACTGGTGGCCGAGTACGGCTGGGAGAGACTGGCCCTCATCCACCGTAGCCCGATCACTGCGGCCGACAAGCGAGCGTGCTACGCCGTGACCGCCCGCTGGATGGGCAGCCGGGTCACCCGCCGGCTGCGTGGCGTCCACCGCGACGAGTTCGCCAGCCCCGACGCCGTGCTCGAGAACCCGGTCGTCGACGTGCGCGACCTCGTCGCCGGCCAGCGTGACGCCTGGTGACCTCTGGGCGCGACCCGGCGCCCACGCAGCGGGTGGGCTTCTTCGGCAAGCTCGGGGCGGGGAACTACGGCAACGACGGCTCCCTCGAGGCGCTGCTGACCCACGTCCGGCAACACCACCCGTCGGTTCCGGTGGACTGCATGGCCGCGGGCCCCGGGGTGGTGCAGGAGCGCTACGGCATCCCCGCCGTCGACCTGAGCTGGGATCGGGGTGGCCGGCGAACCGGCCTTGTCTTGTTCGACCGGGTGCTGACCGCACTGCGCGTGGGCGTGGGTGTCGGCGTCGACGCGTACCGGATCGCCCGCTGGACCCGTCGACACTCCGTGGCCATCGTGCCGGGGATGGGCACCTTCGAGTCCACGATGCAGGTCCGTCCGTGGCAGACGCCCTGGTCGCTGTTCGCCCTGGCGACGTCGGCGCGAGTCTTCGGCGTCACCGTGGCCATCATCAGCGTGGGTGCCAGCAGGCCTCGGGACCCGCTCACCCGCGTCCTGCTCCGCCAGGCGCTTTCGCTGGCGAG
Organism: Ornithinibacter sp.; assembly: GCA_029266735.1. Taxonomy (GTDB): domain Bacteria; phylum Actinomycetota; class Actinomycetes; order Actinomycetales; family Dermatophilaceae; genus Fodinibacter. Next base: position 12,961 of record JAQSWG010000047.1, on the reverse strand, counting down.
CCACCGGTCCTTCCGGGACGAGCAGTCGCGGACCGCGGCATCCGAGATGGGCGTCGACACCTCGCACGACGTCGTGCTTCCCGACCTGGCATTCGCCCTCACGGCCCCGCCCCGCGCGGGCGTGCGTTCGGGCACGATTGGTGTCGGCGTCATCGCCTGGCACGGTGCGGAGTCCGAGAGGGCCGACGCGGCCGCCGTCCACACCCGTTACCGCGCTGCCCTGCAGAGCTTCCTGGGCCGGGTCGTCGACAGCGGTCACACCGTCCGGCTGCTGGTCGGTGACGACGTCGACGTGCCCGTCGCCATGGACCTGCGCAGCGCCGTGCTCGCCGAGCGCCCGTGGCTCGACCACGACGCCATCGTCTTCGACCCCGTGTCGACCCTCGGGGAGTACATGGCACAGGTGGTGGACCTCGACGCCGTCGTCGCCTCGCGCTTCCACAACGTCCTGTGCGCGTTGATGTGCGGAGTCCCGACGATCGCGGTCGGCTACGGGGACAAGCACCAAGTGTTGATGGAGCGTTTCGGGGTCCGCCGCTTCAGCCACGAGATCCGCACGCTGGACGTCGACTCCCTGGCTCGGTCGCTGGAGGTGCTTCTCGCCGAGGGCGATCGGCTGTCGCCGCACCTGCTCGAGGTGGCGGCCGCGGAGGAGCGAGGGCTCCTCGACCGTCTTGCTCCCCTGGACGACCTGATCTCGGCCTCGCGAGGCCGGAGCGGGAGACCGGTGAGGACGTGACGGCATGGCCACCCCATCGCTCTGGCGCAGGGCCAATTTGCCCGAATCGGCATTCCCGCGAGCCGGGACTACCTAGCATGGCCGGTGACATCCTGAGGGTGAGGCGGATCCGTCGTGCACCCCGGGTCTCGGCAGCAGGGGAACGGTGTGTCGTGGAACCAGATGTGAGTGGTGACCGGTGGCGGACCACGGTCGACGGTCGGGGCCCGCATGCTCCGCACCGATCATCAGGGACTGCGCCGTCGAGGGGCCGAGGGCGATGACCCGCCGCGGGGTCCTGCTGGACCGGGACGGGACGATCATCGTCGACAGCGGGTACGTCGGAGCCGTCGACGACGTGGTCTTCCTCCCCGGCGCGATCGAGGCCATCGCCCGCCTCAACGCCGCCGGCATCCCGGTCGCCGTAGTGACCAACCAGGCCGGCGTCGCACGCGGCCTCTACGAGCTGGCCGACGTCGACCTCGTCCACAAGCACATGGCCGCGGAGCTGGCCCGGCTGGGAGCCCACGTCGACGCCTGGTTCTTCTGCCCCTACCACCCGGAGGGCGTCGTCCCGGCGTTCGCCCGGACCAGCGCGGATCGCAAGCCGGCACCCGGCATGGCCCTGGCCGCGGCCGGGGCCCTCGACCTGGACCTCACGGCCTCGTGGGTCGTGGGTGACAGCGACTGCGACGTCGGGCTGGCCAGGGCCGTGGGGGCCCGGCCCCTTCGCATCGCGGACGGTCACACCGACGGTCCCGCGGACGTCGAGAGGGTACGGGACCTCGCGGCTGCCGTGGACCTCGTCCTGGCCGAGCATGCCAGCGGGTCCGTCCCGACCGCCCCGGCCAATGCCGCCTTTCCGACCCGCCGGTACCACGACGCCGGGGGCTACGCCGCCGACTACTCCTCCGAGCTGGCCCGGGCCATGTCCAGCGTCGACCCTGGTCGGTTCGAGGCGGCGGCACGAGTCCTCGACGGCGCCTACGAGCGGGGGGCGACGGTGTTCTGCTGCGGGAACGGTGGGTCGGCGTCGATCGCCAACCACTTCCAGTGCGACCACGTCAAGGGGGTTCGGGTCGGCACAGGCCTGCTCACCCGGGTGCACAGCCTGAGCACCAACGTGGAGATCCTCAGCGCGATCGCCAATGACAACGGCTACGAGAACGTCTTCGACTTCCAGCTCCAGTCCCATGCACGACCTGGCGACGTGCTCGTCGCGGTGTCCTCGTCGGGGCGCTCACCGAACATCGTCCGGGCGCTGGAGTGGTGCACGGAGAACAACATCGAGACCGTGGCCCTGACCGGTTTCTCCGGAGGGCCGGCCCGCGGGCTGGCCACCGTCTCGATCCACGTCGAGTCGTCCAACTACGGAGTGATCGAGGACGCGCACCAGGCGTGCATGCATCTCCTGGCCCAGTACGTCCGCCAGTCCAGGATGTCCGACGACGACGTCTCGACGCAGGTCTTCTGAGCCCCATGCGCGTCGCGATCAACCTGCTCACCGACGACCCCGACAAGCCATCCGGCGCCCACTGGTTCTGGAAGCAGACCATCACCGAGATGGTGCCCCTGCTCAGCGAGCACGAGGAGCTGCACCTGGTCGTCAGCCCACGGATCAGGGCGGAGCACTCGGGCTACGGTCCCGGGGTCAGGTACATCACCTTCCCGTGGTCCAACGAGCGTCGTGCGCTGCGCACCCTGAGCGAGCACGCATATGCCCCGGTGCGGTTGCCGCGATCGGGTATCGACGTCTTCAACACCCTCATCGCGCCGATGGTCAAGCCCGCTCCAGGTCTCGTGGCCCACTTCAAGACGCTGCACGCGTTCACGAGCCCCGCGGCGCTCAACCCCCTGGTCCGGCTCTACCGGCGCACCGGTTACCCGCACACCGCGAAGGTGGCGGACGCCATCGTCATCAACTCCGAGAGCCTGCGCCAGGAGGTCGAGACCTACCTCGACGTCGACCCGGCCAAGCTGCGGCTGATCCCCGAGGCGGTCGACCACACGGTGTTCCGACCCGGTGACCCGCAGGAGGCCGCGGAGCGCCTGCGGCGCGAGCGTGGCATCGAGGGCCCGTTCGTCCTCTTCGTCTCCTCCCTGTGGGCGTACAAGAACTGCGACGGCCTGCTGCGCGCGTTCGCCCTGGCTCGGCGCGACCTCCCGGACCACCGGCTCGTCGTCGTGGGCAGCGCCGCGGATGCCGGCTACGCGGCTGAGCTGCACGCGCTCGCCACCGCGCTCGGCATCGAGGACCATGTCGTGTGGGTGGGCGGGATCCCCCACCACGAGACTCTGCCGTTCTACCGCGCTGCGGATGCGTTCGTGTACCCCTCGCACAACGAGACCTTCGGGCTGCCGATCCTCGAGGCGATGGCCTGCGGGTGTCCCGTCGTCACGTCCGACCGCAGCGCGATGCCGGAGACGGCCGGCGGCGCGGCCGTGCTGGCCGACCCTGAGGACCCGGCGTCGGTCGCTGCGGCCATCGTGTCGGCCACCGGCGAGGCGGGGCCTCGGCTGCGCGAGCTGGGCCCGGCCCGCGCGGCCCAGTTCACGTGGGCAGCGACCGCGAAGGCCACCCTCGAGGTCTACCGTGAGGTCCACGCCGCACGGGGAGGCGGCCGATGAGGGTGCTCGTCACGGGCGGGGCGGGGTTCATCGGCTCCCACACGGCCGACCGGCTGGTGCGAGAGGGGCACCAGGTGACCGTCCTCGACGCGCTCACCCCCCCCGTGCACCGCGACGGGGTGCCCAACTACCTCACCCCCGGAGCCGATCTCTTCGTCGGCGACGTCCGCAACCGCGACCTCCTGGCCAACCTCCTCCGTCGGGCGGATGCCGTCTACCACTTCGCGGCATACCAGGACTACCTCCCGGACTTCTCGCGGTTCACCGATGTCAACGTCGTCAGCACCGCGCTGATCTACGAGATCGCGGTGGCCGAGGGCCTGGACCTCCAGCGTGTGGTCGTCGCGTCGTCCCAGAGCGCGATGGGCGAGGGCCTGTACCGGTGCCCGCGCGACGGAGCGCAAACTCCGGGGATGCGTCCCGAGCAGGCCCTGCGGGCCGGGGAGTGGGAGGTCCTCTGTCCCGTCTGTGGCGGGGGTCTCGAGATGATGCGCACGCCCGAGCACGTGTCGAATCCTCAGAACGCCTACGGGATGTCGAAGTACGGCGAGGAGATGGTCGCGCTGAACCTCGGTCGCCGGTACGGCATCCCGACGGCCGCCCTGCGCTACAGCATCGTCCAGGGTCCTCGGCAGTCCGTCTACAACGCGTACTCCGGCGCCTGCCGGATCTTCTCGCTGCACTTCCTCCTCGGCACCTCGCCGACGCTCTACGAAGACGGGGAGATGGTGAGGGACTACGTCAACATCCACGACGTCGTCGACGCCAACCTCCTGGTCCTCGAGGACCCACGAGCCGTTGGTCGGGTCTTCAACGTCGGGGGCGGGACCCCCTACACGACAAGGCAGTTCGCCGCGATCGTCCAGGCCCACTACCGGTCCGACCAGCAGGGCCGGGTCACGGGCGAGTACCGGTTCGGCGACACCCGCCACATCTTCTCTGACATCTCTGCGCTCGAGGATCTGGGCTGGGCGCCGCGACGCACGCCCGCCGAGTCGGTCGCGGAGTACGCCGACTGGCTCAAGGGGATGCCGGGGCTCGACGCGGTGCTCGCCGACGCGGAGGCGACGATGAAGTCACTCGGCGTGGTCAGGGAGTCGACGGGATGAAGGCGTTCCTTCTCGCGGCGGGGCTGGGCACCCGGCTGCGCCCCCTCACCGACACCGTGCCCAAGTGCCTCGTCCCCGTGGCGGGCCGTTCCCTGCTGGACCGGTGGCTCGACAACTTCGGCGCAGCAGGGGTCGACGAGGTCCTCGTGAACCTGCACCACATGCCCGAACAGGTCGTGTCCCACCTGGCCGCGCACCGGGGCGCACCCCTCGTGACCACGACCTATGAGCCCACCCTCCTCGGAAGTGCAGGGACCCTCGCCGCCGGCCGGGAGTTCGTGGGGTCGGACGAGGTGTTCCTCGCCGTCAACGGCGACGACCTCACCGACTTCGACCTGCGCCACCTGGTGGTCGCCCTTGCGGCGGCACCCGCCGCAGAGGCCGCGATCGCCGTGTTCCACGCCCCGAGACCGGAGGCGTGCGGCATCCTCGAGGTCGACGGGGGGGTGGTGGTGTCGTTCGAGGAGAAGCCCGCCGTACCCCGCAGCGACCTGGCGAACGCCGGCATGTACGCGTTCCGGCGATCCGTCCTCGACCTCGTGCCGGAGAACCCCCCCAGCGACATCGGCACCGACCTGCTGCCCAGGCTCGTGCGGCGATCGGTCGCCGTGCCCGTCATGAACGCCTTCCTCATGGACATCGGCACCCCAGAGGCGCTCGCGCGCGCCGAGGTCGAGTGGCCCCTGCGAGGAGTCGCGTGATCGTCACCCAGACACCGCTCCGCGTCGGTCTCGTCGGCGGCGGTACCGACCTGCCGTCCTACTACCGGCAGCACGGTGGACGCGTCCTCAACGCGGCCATCGACAAGTACGTCTACGTCGTGGTGAAGCAGCGTTTCGACGACGACATCTACCTCAACTACTCCCGGAAGGAGATCGTGTCGCAGGTCGAGGACGTCGAGCACGACCTCGTCCGCGAGGCCATGCACATGGCCGGTGTCCGTGGAGGTGTCGAGATCACGACTCTTGCCGACATCCCGTCGGCGGGGTCGGGTCTCGGGTCGTCGTCATCGGTCACCGTGGGGCTCCTGCAGGCACTGTTCGCCTACCAGGGACGCCAGCTGTCGGCCGAGGAGCTCGCCGAGCGAGCATGCACCATCGAGATCGACCGCTGTGGCAAGCCCATCGGAAAGCAGGACCAGTACGTCGCGGCATACGGCGGCATCTGTGACCTGCGCTTCGGGCCCGGGGACGCCGTCCACGCCGAACAGATGCGTCTCCCCCCGGCGGAGCACCGGTCGTTCCAGGACCAGCTCATGCTCTTCTACACGGGCATCACCCGCACCGCCGACACGATCCTCGGCGAGCAGAAGGCGAACATCCCGGACCGGCTCGCCCAGCTGCAGCAACTCAAGGACCTCGCCGCCGAGGCCGTCGCCGGCGTGCGCTCCGGGTGCCTGGAGGCGGTCGGGCTGGCGATGGGGAAGAGCTGGGAGGCCAAGCGAGAGCTGGCACAGGGTGTGTCAACCACTGCCCTCGACGACGCGGTGGACGCGGCGATGCGTGTCGGGGCGACCGGTGCCAAGGTCACCGGCGCCGGCGGCGGCGGCTTCGTCCTCGTCATGTGCCCGGTGGAGCAGCAGGAGTCTGTGCGCACGGCCCTTGCGCCCATGAAGGATCTGCCGATCGCCGTGGACCCCTACGGGTCCCGGGTGATCTTCAACGTCCACCGCAACATCTGGAGCTGAGCGATGACTCGGGTGGCCCTTGTCGTCGACAGCCCGAGCAAACGGGCTCACGGCAACGCCGCGAGCCGTCTCGCGCTCGGCCTGGTCGAGAGCGGCGGGGCCCAGGTCGACCTCGTCTGCTACAGCGCCGACCCGCCGCCGCCCTGGCTGCCGTCGGAGGTGCGCATCCACCGGCTGGGTGTCGACCGGGTCTCACGGTCGGTGCCCGCCCTGGTGCGCTACCTCCGCGCGGCGCGCCCCGACGTGCTGATCACCCGGCAGGTACATGCGAACTTCGTCGGGCTGGCCGCCGCGTGGATCGCTCGCACCCCACCGCGGTGGCGGGGGAAGCTCGTCCTCGTACAGGACCACCTGCCGGAGCTCACGCACGCGAGCAACCGGCGCGACAACAAGTGGGCTGCAAAGGCCGTCTACCGGTTCGCGGACGGGCTCATCGCACCGTCCCCGACCGTGCTGGCCAACACCATCGAGTGGTGCGGCCTCGATCCCGCGTCGGGGGCGTTGGTGCCCAACCCGATCCCCAAGCAGATGGCACCTCTCGGTCCCCCTCCCCATCCGTGGCTGCGGGACGGCGAGCCCCCGGTCTTCGTGAACGTGACGAACCTGCTCCCCTTCAAGCGGGTGGACCTGCTGATCGACGCGTTCTCACGCGTCCGCGCAACCCACGACGTCCGTTTGCTCATCCTCGGCGAGGGGCCGGGACGACTCCCAGCGGACGAACAGATCCGGCGGCTCGGGCTGGGCGACGTCGCGGCGACCGTGGGATGGATCGACGACCCGCTCCAGTACGTGGCCCGATCCTGGGCGTTGGTGCACCCCTCCGACGAGGACGGCTTCGCCCAGGTCCTCACCGAGGCCATGAGCGTCGGCTGCCCGGTCATCGCCTGCGACTCCCAGGGGGGCGGCCCCCGCTTCGTGACGGACGCCGGCACCTACGGCCTTCTCGTCCCCCGAGGGGACGTGGACGGGCTCGCGGAGGCGATGACCACCATGCTCGACGACGAGGCGCGGGCGCGGTACTCGGCCCTGGGTGAGCAGCGAGCCGACGCGATGTCGCCGGTCGCCAGCGCGACGGCGTTGACCGACTTCCTCGCACGTCGGTGGGGGCTCGCCGGGTGACCATCCGGCCCGGAGCTGGCGCGGGCGGCTCCCCGGTTCCGGGGCCGAGCGCGGTGGTGAGGCGCCGCGTCCTCCTGACCTTCTCCGTCGGTGCCCTCCTGGTGGCCGCCGTGGTGGTCGGAGCTCTCGGGCTCCGGGGCGGACAGGACGGCGTGACCCCGCGTGTCGTGGCCTCAACGGGCGCCCCCACGGCCAGTCCCCTCGACGACGAGGATGCTGCCGAGGTCGGGGCCACGACGGCCGGCCCGAGGGGTCGGGCCGTGTGCGGGACCGACGTCCTGCGCTCGCCCTACGACTACACCGGGCCCGCGGGTGCGTTCCGGTCCGGCACCCCGGGGCTGCCGACCTTCGGCGAGCCAGGCACCGACTTTCCCGGCGCCCGGGCCGGCCGGGTGCTCCCACCGGAGACCGCCGACTACGAGAACTGGGAGCTGGAGCCCGACACGGTCTACTTCCTCGCCCCCGGCACGCACTACGGCAGCTTCAGCGCCAACTCCGGAGACGTGTTCGTCGGGGGGTACGCCAATGGCCGGGGCAGCGTCCTCGACGGCCAGTACCGCCGCCGCACCGCCATCGACAGCAACATCACGATCGGTGAGCAGACGAACGTCACCATCCAGTACCTCACCATCCAGAGGTTCACTCCGTACGTCGACCAGACCGCCATCAACCAGACCGGCGCCGGCGGGTGGCGGCTCCTCAACAGCACCGTGACCCTCAACGTCCCCGGCGGTGGCATGTTCGCGGCGACCGACGCCGTCCTGCGTGACAGCTGCCTGACGATGAACGGCCAGTACGGCTTCCAGGCGTCCGAGACCATTCGGGGGGACCAGCTCACCGGCGGCCCCTACAACGTGTGGGTCGAGGACAACGAGATCAGCTACAACGACACCTGTGGGCTGTCCGGCCTGCTCCAGAACGAGGCTCTGGGCTGGCGCGACTACCAACCGGTCCCCGAGCGGTACAGGAACCCCCAATGCGGGGTCGTCGAGGGCAGCGGCAACCAGGGAGGTTTCAAGCTCTGGGCCACGAACGGCGTCATGATCCGAGACAACTGGATCCACCACAACTGGGGAGTGGGCGGCTGGGCCGACACGAACAACGCCAACACCACCTGGACGGGGAACACCATCACGGACAACGAGAACGGGGGAATCTGGGAGGAGATCTCCTACAACTTCTCGATCACCGACAACTACCTCGCGCGCAACAACCTCATCGACGGGCCGGACAACCCGGGCTTCCCCATGCCGGCGATCTACATCTCCGAGTCGGGGAGCGACACCAAGAACGGCGGTGTGCCGGCGTGCTCGATGCCCTCGTGCGTCGCGTCGGGCATACCGGGCCATCCCGACACCTCCGTCATCGAGGGCAACACGTTGGTGGACAACGGCGGCGGCATCTTCCTGTGGCAGAACTCGGACCGGCACTGCAACGACGGGTTCGACGCCGTCTGTACCCTGACGCGGGGTGGCGAGAAGGGACCGTTCAGCATGGCCGGCTGTGAGGCGAACCTGCCCGGAGCCGTCCTGGACCGCACCACGTACGTCGGTGAGGTCACGGGGTCCCCGCCGCAGAACTACTGGGACGGGTGCATGTGGCAGACGCAGAACGTGACCGTGTCCGGGAACAGGATCGACTTCGACCCGGCCCACATCTTCGGGTGCACCGCGCAGGCGTGGCCCGCGTGCGGGGCCAACGGCATCTTCAGCCAGTACGGCGGTCCAAACGACAGCGCCGACGGGTCCGACGTCCCGACCCAGATCACGTTCTTCCAGAACAACCGGTGGTTCGGCAACATCTACAACGGACCCTCGACGTTCTACGCCTGGAACCAGGGAAACCCGGAGAACCCTGTGGGCTGGGAGCAGTGGACCGCGCCGCTGACCGACGAGGTCCCGTGCACCTCTGCTCTGCAGCGCCAGGCAGGTAGTTGCACGGGGCCGTTCGGGCAGGATGCCGGCAGCCTCTTCAGACCCGGTTCTCGCCCCCCGGCGTCACCGGGCAGGTGACGGACGCCGGAGCTCACCGCGACGTGGAGCTCGCGTCCTCCACACGGGGGAGCGGGTCACCGTCGTCCGCTGCGAGGAACGCCCGGCGGAGCTGGGTCCACCAGAACACCCCAGCGAGGAGGGCGGCGAGCAACCCTCCCCATGTCGCCCCCAGGGCTCCCGACACCGTCGCACCGATGATCGTGGCGAGGACGAACATCGTGCTCTCGACGAGCTGCGCCCGGAGGCTCCGGCGCGCGGCCCCCAGCGCCCGGAGGCCGGTCGTGGCTCCAGTGGTGAAGCTGCCGATGACGACGCTGAGACACAGCGGGAGGACGAGGACGGAGGCGGGCTCCCAGACCGGTCCGAGCACCAGGGCGCCGGCACCCGCGGGAAGGATGACCCAGAGCGCAATCCCCCAGAGGATCACCGCGGAGGCCTCCACCGAGCCGAGCGCGAGGCAGAACCGCAGGAGGTGGTGGCGTGAGCGCCGCAACCACCGCACCGCCTCCGGGACGGCGACCGCGCCGATGCCCATGAGCACGGCGAGCAGAGGGCCGAGGAGGAGCTGCGCACCGCGCAGCGCCGCGACCTCGGCCAGTCCCGCGATGGCACCGAGCGCATACATGCGCAGCTGGGTGCCACCGCTCTGGGTCACGTTCTCGACGAGGTACCGCATGCCCAGGTCCTTCTGCTCGTGGAACCAGGTCCGGACTCCGACGAGGGACGGCGCGACCCGGGCCTGCCAGCACCCGAACAGCGCCGCCACGCCGCCCGCGACACCCCACGCGAGGACCAGGCCGAACAGGCTCTGCCGCTGCACTGCCACCAGCAGCGTGGGGACGAGGGCGAGGCCCCAGACGAGGTCGTTGAGGCAAGCCTTGTGCCCTGCGCCGGCGGCGAAGAACGCGAACCGCCAGCTGTCCTGCAGCAACAGGAGGGGGAGCACCACGGCGAGCCCGACGAGGGCACCTCCGACCGGACCGGGCACAACCAGCCCGAGGAGGAGGCAGACCACACCCATGGCGAGGCCGACGACGATGGCCGTGGCGGAGGTGCGGGACACCGCGGTTCGCCATAGGGGAACCGGGACGCCGCTGAAGCGGACGACCAGCGGGTCCGTGGCCAGCCCACGGGAGATGTTGAGGACGAGGCCGTAGGTGAACCACGCCAGCGTGAAGGCGCCGAACTCCTCGATCGCGAAGTTGTGCGCGACGATGATCCCGACGGCGAAGTTCGTGAGGCTGGAGATCCCCTGGTCGACCAGGCCCCAGCTCATCCGGCCACCCACGGACCGCGCTGAGGCGATCACCGCGCGCGGCCGGAAGGGCTCACGGTACCCAGTCGTCACAACGCCTCCACACGCGCCCTCGGGTCGGACTCTCCGCGCGTCCACGGCCGATCCTAGGTACCCGGCATCCCGGGCGCCGGGGAATCGTGGGACGCGTCGGGCCAACGGCTCGTGTGCCGCCCGGCCGGGAGCGGAACGGACTGCCGCGCAGCCCGACGGACCCACGTCGATGGTCACAGTCCTCTCAAACCACCCACGCGGGGCGACGCCGGCTGGCAGCATGGCGTGGAGAGAAGAGAAGCAGGGGTGCCAGATGCGTGTGCTCGTCACCGGGGACCGTGGCTACATCGGCCAGGTCCTCGCACCGATGTTCCAGGCCGCCGGCCATGACGTCGTCGGTCTCGATGCCTGTTGGTACGACGGCTGCGATTTCGGTCCGGTCGTCATGGGCTACGAGCAGCGGGTCGGCGACGTGCGCGACCTCGTCGCCGCGGACCTGGCGGGCTTCGACGCCGTCGTCCACCTCGCGGCGATCTCGAACGACCCGATCGGTCACCTCAACCCCGGCGCCACCTACTCCGTCAACGCCCACGGCGCCGAGATCGCGGCCCGCGCGGCGAAGGCGGCCGGCGTGCAGAGGTTCGTCTTCGCGTCGTCCTGCTCGCTCTACGGAGCGGCCGGTGACGCCCCGGTCGACGAGGCGTCACCCTTCCATCCCGTGACCCCTTACGGCGAGAGCAAGGTCATGGCCGAGCGCGCCCTGTCGCGCCTCGCCGACGACGACTTCAGCCCGACGTACATGCGCAACGCGACGGCCTACGGCTCCTCCCCGCGACTGCGCGCCGACATCGTCGTCAACAACCTCACCGGCACGGCGCTGACGCGCGGCGAGGTGCGGCTCCAGTCCGACGGCAGCCCGTGGCGGCCGCTGGTCCACGCGGCTGACATCTCCGCCGCCGCCCTCGCCGCGACCGAGGCACCCCGCGAGGTCGTCCACGACCAGGCCTTCAACGTCGGCCGGGACGAGGACGTCGTCCAGATCCGCACCCTCGCAACGCTGGTCGCCGAGCACACCGGGTGCCCGGTCACCTTCGCCGAGGGCGCCGGCCCCGACACCCGCGACTACCGGGTGAGCTTCGCCAAGATCAACGAGCTCCTCCCGGCCTGGCGGCCGCAGTGGACCGTGCCGCAGGGGATCATCCAGCTCGCGAGCCACATGAAGGAATACGGTTTGACCGCCGCGGATTTCGAGGGCCCGCGCTACGTGCGGTTGGCCCGCATCCGCGAGCTCATGGCGGACGGCCGGCTCGATGCAGAGCTGCGGATGACGACGACAGGGGTGGCCCGATGAGCTCGCCTCGGTGCCGACTGTGCCGGGCCGAGCTCACCGAGACCTTCGTCGACCTCGGGATGTCACCGCCGTGCGAGAGCTACCTCGAGGCCGGCCAGCTCGACCAGAGCGAGGCCTTCTACCCGCTGCACGTCCGGATCTGCACCGAGTGCCTTCTCGTCCAGCTGCCCGCTTACCTCTCGGGCGAGGAGATCTTCAGCCACTACGCCTACTTCTCGTCGTACAGCGACTCGTGGGTCGCTCACGCCAAGCGCTACGTCGACGGTGCCGCAGAGAAGCTGGGACTCGGTCGCGACTCCTTCGTCGTCGAGGTCGCGAGCAACGACGGCTATCTGCTGCAGCACGTCGTGGCGCGGGGCATCCGGTGCCTGGGAGTCGAGCCGGCCGCCAACGTCGCCGAGGCAGCCGTCGAGAAGGGCATCCCCACCGAGGTGGTGTTCCTCGGCGAGGAGACGGGTAGCAAGATCCGCGCCGCGCACGGGCCTGCCGACCTCGTCGCCGCGAACAACGTCTTCGCCCACGTCCCCGACATCGTCGACTTCGCCAAGGGCCTGCGCGCGCTCGTCGCCGACACCGGCCGGGTCACGATCGAGATCCCCCACCTGCTGCGGCTCATCGAGGGCAACGAGTACGACACGATCTACCACGAGCACTACTCGTACCTGTCCCTCCTCACGACCCAGCGGGTGCTGGCCGCCGCCGGCCTCACGGTGGTCGACGTCGAGGAGCTCGCGAGCCACGGCGGCTCGCTGCGGACGTGGTCGGCACCCACCGAGCACGCGCCCGAGCCCTCACCCGAGGTCGCGCGAGTGCTGGCGACCGAGGCCGCCGCGGGCCTCGACACCGTCCAGGGACACGCCGGCTTCGCCGAGCAGGTGGCGACGGTGCGCAACGACCTGCTCGAGTTCCTCATCGGCTGCTCACGACGGGGCGAGACCGTCGTCGCCTACGGCGCGCCGGGCAAGGGGAACACCCTCCTCAACCACTGCGGCATCCGCTCGGACCTCGTGCGCTTCTCGGTCGACAGGAACCCGTTCAAGCACGGCAGGTTCCTCCCGGGCACGCAC
>JAQSWG010000132.1 GCA_029266735.1 Ornithinibacter sp. | reverse complement strand
ATCTCGTTCAACTTCACCGCCTTCAACCAGGCCGGTGCCCTCGTGCACGTCTACGCCGACGGGTCGGTGCTCGTCAGCCACGGTGGCACCGAGATGGGGCAGGGGCTGCACACGAAGATGCTCCAGGTGGCGGCCAGCGCTCTCGGGGTGCCACTGGAGCGTGTGCGGTTGGCGCCGACCCGCACCGACAAGGTGCCCAACACCTCCGCGACGGCCGCGAGCTCGGGCGCCGACCTCAACGGCGGCGCGGTGAAGGACGCGTGCGAGCAGATCCTCACCCGGCTGGAGGCGGTCCGCGCCGGCCGCCACCTCACGTGGGAGGACGCGGTGCGGGAGGCGTACCTGTCCCGGGTGCAGCTGTGGGCGGCCGGTTTCTACCGCACCGAGGGCATCGAGTGGGACTCGACGGCGATGCGCGGACACCCGTTCAAGTACTTCGCGTACGGCGTGGCGGCCTGCGAGGTCGAGGTGGACGGCTTCACCGGCGCCCACCGGACCCGCCGCGTCGACATCGTCCACGACGTGGGGGACTCCCTGTCACCGCTGGTCGACCTCGGTCAGATCGAGGGAGGGTTCGTCCAGGGCGCCGGCTGGCTGACCTTGGAGGATCTGCGCTGGGACGAGACCGACGGCAGCTCGCGCGGGCGCCTGCTCACGGCATCCGCCTCCACCTACAAGCTCCCGGCGTGGTCGGAGATGCCCGAGGAGCTTCACGTCGCCACGCTGGAGCGGGCACACGAGGACGGCGCCATCTACGGGTCCAAGGCCGTCGGCGAACCGCCGCTCATGCTGGCGCTGTCGGTGCGGGAGGCCCTTCGCGACGCCGTGGCCGCCTTCGGGCCCGAGCGCGCGAGTGTCGACCTCCCGTCCCCGGCCACGCCGGAGGCGGTCTACTGGGCCGTCGAGCGCGCGCGTCGCGGCGAGGGTGCGCACGTCGTCGTCGGCGCGCCCGGCATCCAGCCTGAACAACCGCCACCGGGGCACCCGCCGCTGCGTCCACGCTCGGAGCAGCACGTCGGAGCGGACGCCTGACATGCACTGGTCGGATGCCGTCCGCCGCCTTCGTGAGGACCGCCGGCCGGGCGTCCTGGTCACCGTCGTCGCGGTTCGTGGGCACGCGCCGCGGGAGGCGGGAGCCAAGCTCGTCGTCGGGACCACGGCGACGTGGGGCAGCATCGGCGGTGGCAACCTGGAGCAGACGGCGATCGCGCGCGCGAGGGTGCTCGTGGAGTCCGGTGCCGCCGAGCCCGAGACCCTCGTCGTAGCGCTCTCCGACAAGGTCCGCACCGACCACGGACGCCAGTGCTGCGGCGGAGAGGTGACCCTCGTCCTGGAGCCGTTGCCCGTGGTGCCGGCCGTGGCGGTCTTCGGGATGGGCCACGTGGGGCTCGAGCTCGCTCGCATCCTCGCCCGGCACGACCTCGAGCTGCACCTCGTCGACTCGCGGGCCGATCAGCTCGCCGACGACCGGCTGGCGTGCCTGGCCGACGCCCTGGCGACGGTGCAGGTCCACCACGCTCCGCTCCCGGAGATGGTGCTGGGCGGTCTCCCTGCGGGATCCCACGTGCTCATCCTCACGCACGACCATGCCGAGGACTTCGCCCTGTGCGACGCCGCCCTGCGGTGCAGCCAGCTCGGCAGCATCGGGGTGATCGGGTCGGCCGCGAAGTGGCAGAGGTTCCGTCAGGGGTTGCTCGTGGAGGGCCACCCCGAGGCAGAGATCGACCGGATCACCTCGCCGATCGGGGACCCGACGGTGGTCGGGAAGGAGCCCGCGACGATCGCGCTGGCCGTCGCGACGGCGTTGGTCCACGCGTTCGGCGGTGTCCGCACTCGCCGTTGACGACCGAGACCCGTGGCGGCGTCAGCTGTCGCCGGAGCGCTCCACGATGGCGGTGAAGAAGGCCGACTTCAGCTCCTCGTACTCCGCGGTGCCGAATGCCGTCCGCTTCAGCGCGTTGTACTCCGCGAGGAGCCGGGGTTCTCGGCGTAGGGCTCGCCACGTCGCGCGGAAGCGCCGGTCGTGCGCCGAGCCGACCGGGGTGACCGCCAGGCCCGTCGGGCGGGGCCTCGGAACCTCGAAGACGGCGAGCGTGTCGGCCCACGCGTCGAGGCTGGCCGCCGGGTAGGTCTCTTCCAGCAGCGCCACAGCGGCGGTGAAGCCGCCGGCGTCGACGCGTAGGTGCAGGTCGACGTCTCCCTTGGTGAGGGCTCCGACGACGCTGCTCGCGCCGGTGAGAACGAGGTGTCCGGGCACGCCGAGGTGCCTCAGCGTCGCCGCGACGTCGTCCCTCGCTGCGTGCGCCTCGCCCAGGAGCCCGTCCGACCACATGAGGTCCGCCATCCTCACAGCCAAGCACGGCCGGCGGCCAGCCGAGATCCGATGCCTCCTCGGCCTTGGTTCTCCGAGTCGTCGATGTGCCCCCTTAGAGTCGCGGGATGCGATTCGGCGTGTCCGTCCCGTGCTTCGGCACCGGTGTCGACGCGGCCCTCATGGCGAGGTGGGCCTCGACGGCGGAGGCAGCAGGGTGGGACGGCTTCTTCCTCTGGGACCACCTCTTCGCCTTCTCGGCCGGGCCGGTCGACGTCGTCGACCCGTTCGTCACCCTCGCGGCAGCGGCCTGCTCCACGGAGTCCATCCGCCTCGGCACTCTCGTCACGCCTCTTCCGCGCCGGCGGCCGGTCGTTCTGGCCCGACAGACCGCGACGTTGGACCGCCTGAGCGGCGGCCGACTGGTTCTCGGGGTGGGGAGCGGGGGCGGGCCGTACGAGTGGGAGTACTGCGGGGAGGAGAGCTCGCCGGCCGTCCGGGGAGAGATGCTCGACGAGCACCTCGAGCTGCTGACCCGGCTGTGGACCGGCGAGCCGGTCCGGCACGAGGGCCGCCACTACCGGGTCGCCGGGCCGGACTGGTCGGCCGTCTGCCACCCGCCGCCGCTGCAACGGCCCCGCATCCCGGTCTGGGTAGGAGGGACGTGGCCGGGGAACCGGCCGTTCGCCCGGGCTGCTCGGTGGGACGGGGTGGTCCCGATGCGTCAGGACGGTTCGTGGGAGGTGGCCGACACCGCGTCAGTCGTCCGGCGGGTCCGCTCGTTGCGCGACGCCGAGGACGGGCCCTTCGAGGTCGTCGTGCCGGGGGAGAGCGAGCCGGTGGACACCGGGCGTCGGAACCGGTTCGCGGACCACGAGCAGGCAGGAGCCACCTGGTGGGTCGAGGCCGTTCATCCATGGCGCTACGGCTACGAAGAGGCCGGGGAGTGGCCGCTCGGTGCGATGGAGGAGCGCCTTCAGGCGGGGCCGTGACCACATCCGCCGGTATGCCGCGTGCAGGCGTCGGCCCAGGACGTCACGTCGAGAGCAGTCCGAGCTCGTGTGCCCTCTGGACTGCGCGGCGGCGGCTGGTCACGTCGAACTTCGCGTAGATGCTCCGCACATGCGACTTGACGGTGTTGATCGAGACGTAGAGCTCGTCGGCGATCTCCCCGAACGTCATCATCGTCGGCAGGAACAGCAGCACGCTCAGCTCCCTGTCGGTCAGCGGCACGGGCAGCGAGCTGCTCGAGGGCGGTCGCCGAGCCACGGTCCCGAGGTCCTCCAGCACGCTGTCGAGGAACTGCCCCGAGCCGAGCTGCATCTCCTTCGCGCGCAGAAGGAGTCTCGGCAGGCGTTCCTCATCCAAGGTGACGAATGGCCGTCGGACGCCTTCGGTTTCCGCCGCGTGCAGCGCTCGACGCACCGCGTCGGTGGCCCGGCCGTCCTCCCGCAGCCTCCCGGCGGCCAGGGCCGTGAGAAGCCACATCTCGACCAGGCAGCCGTGCTGGCGTCGCCCGTCGCGCAGAGCGGCCAGCACCTCGTCGGCCGCCTGCGGGTCCCCGAGGGCGAGCAGGGCCCGCGACCGGCAGATGCGTTCGGGCGCCTGTGACGACGAGGGGTCCAGAGCGGGTCCAGAGTCCAGTCGCACCAGCGCCGCCGCCGGATCACCGGCAGCCAGCTCGACCTCGGCTTCGGTGATCGTCCACCACCGTGCCAGGAACGGGGGCGGGTCCCAGTCGTCCAGCCCGTCGCGCAGCAGGCCGAGGTCCTCCCGGGCCGCGGCCACGAGCCCGAGGGAGGCGTTGAGCCGGATCTGGGCCAGCTCGGTCGCCCATCGCGGGGTGATCTCGAGAGCGGATGCCGCCCGCGCCTCGGCCAGCAGCATCTGGGCCTCGTCGACGTCGTTCCACTGCAGGTGCACGATCGCCAGGGCGAGGTACGCCGTCGCCCCGGCCGGAGGCGGCGGTGGCGAGTCCCAGGTGGGCGAGCATGTTGATGCGACTGGCATCGAGAGTGGTGCCCTCGGCCTCGTCCAGGCCCTCGAGGAGCCGCTGTTCGGCCGCGATCAGCCGTCCTGACCACAGGAGGCCGGTGCCGAGGTTCCCGAGGGCGGCGGCCCGGTAACCGGTGGCCGCCGGCAGGGCGGCTCCATCCCCGGACAGCTCGTTCAGCGCCGTGGACGCCGCGTCGATCAGCGCATCGTTGTCACCCTGGATGCGCGCCACGGCGGTGAAGAGCGTGAGACGACCGATGCTCGCTCCGGGCCGGGTGTCGGGATCCGCGGTGTAGAGGAGCTGCTCAGCACGGGTCAGATGGTGCTGCATCTCGCCGACGCGCCCGGCATACATGAGGCGTGTGGCGGCGGCCAGCTCGAGCTCCGGCCCATCGGCAACTCGGTGTTTGGGGACCCTCGCGAGCACCTGGTCCAGTCCCGCGCGGTCCACGGAGACCGACAGAGGCAATGCCTGCGTCACGAAGAGCCGACCGAACAGTGCCCAGTCACCGGCATCGGCAGCATGTTGGAGTGCCTCGAGAGGAAGGTCCTTGTCGGCGTACCACTGCGCAGCCCGGCGGTGCAGCTCGAGCACCGTTCCCGGCTCCTCGACGAGGAGGCGATGCCGCAGCATGTCTAGGAGCAAGCCGTGGTACCTGTACCACTCGCGGCCCGGACCCAGACCGACCACGAAGGTGTTGGAGCTCTCCAGGAACTCCAGGTGGTGCTGGCTGCGAGGCTCGTCCGTGAGGACCTCGGCGAGTTCGCAGTTCACGCGCTCGGCGATCGACGTCCTCATGAGGAAGCGTTGAATCCTCGGAGACTGCCGAGCGAGCACCTCCTCGGCCAGGTAGTCGACCACCGCCTGGTCGTCACCCGCGAAGTCCGCCGCGCTGCGGGCCGGCCCCGGGCGCCCCAGGAACAGCGCCGCCAGCCGGAGTCCCACCGGCCACCCCTCGGTGCGCTCCACGAGGAGTGCGGCGTCCTCGGGTGCCACCCCCACGCCGTCGGCCGCCAGGACGGCCTCCGCGTCGGTCACGTTGAGGGCAAGGTCCCGGGACCGGATCTCCCGGAGGTCGTCGGCGACCCTCAGGCGGTGGAGGGGAAGAACCGGGTCGGAGCGGGTCAGGAGCACGAGCCGCAGGCAGGGTGCCGGGTGCCGGAGGAGGCCGGAGACGGCCGCAAGAACAGCGGGGTGGGTGATGACGCCGAAGTCGTCCAGAACCAGCACCACGGGCCGAGGCAGCTCGGCCAGCCCGTCCGCGAGCCGGCGCAGGTTCTCGCGCTCACTTCCCAGCCCTGGGACGAGCTCCGCCAAGGGGTTGTCCTTCGGCACCACCCCAGTCGCCCGGAGGGCTGCGACCACGTAGGACCAGAAGGTACGAGGCTGGTTGTCCGTCGGATCGAGGGACACCCAGGCCACCGCGCCCACGGCTGGACCCGAGGCTGCCCACGCCGCCGCCGCGAGAGTCTTTCCCCACCCGGCCCCCGCGCTCACAACGGTCAGCGGCCGCATGGTGCCCTCGTCGAGCAGCGCGCCCACGTGCGCGCGGGGGACGTAGGTGGGCGGAACCCGCGGGCGTGCGAGCTTGGTGGCCATCAGGGCCCGGTCCGCAGCCTCTGGGGATCGGGCGTGGGCCGGCGCTCGACCGGACTCCGCTGATGTCTCCATCACCTGCCCCACGCATGGCTCCCATCTGGCCTGCCCGGAGGAATGCCCCCGACATCCGGTGTCAACACCGCAGGCTACTCCGTAGCCGCCAGCGGCACCCGGCGGGTCGAACTCCTACCCCTTTCGGGTGAGGCGCTGGTGGCGTCGACGCGCCATCGTGGAGTCCCACAGGCCGGGAGGAGTGACACATGTTGGCGAAGACCTATGTGGTGCACATCCGCGGTGAGCTCGGCCGTGACGCGATCGAGGACCTCGACGACCTGGACTACCTCACGGCCACGGTGGTTCCCACCGAGACGGTGCTGACGGGCACGGTGCCTGACCAGGCGGCTCTCCTGGGCCTGCTCAACCGGATCCACTCGCTCGGGCTCGAAGTGGTCGAGGTACGCCGTACGCCGGAGGGGTTCACGGAGCCATGAGCAGCGGACTGAACATCGAGATCACCGTTCGCGGGCGCGTCGGTCCGGACCTGTGCTCCATGGTGGGACCCCTCGACGCGAAGCTGGTCCCGCGTCACACGGTGATCGTCGTGGCACCAGGTGAGCCACGAGGACTCGGTTGCCTGCTCGAGAGCCTGCAGAAGGCCGATGTGGAGGTCGACCTGATCACCACATAACAGGGCGTCTATCCCCGACGGGGCGCGCACCCCAGGCACGAGGGCTGCTCAACCCTCGAGACCGCAACCGGCGATCCCTGAGCAGCCGCACAGCCGGAGCCACTCACCTTCGGAGGGCGATGCACGTCCCACGCTCGGGGCTCTACTCGTTGGCAGGCACCAGCGCGAGTCGTGGTGCTGGCACCTGGATCGGAGGCCGATCGACATGAGACAGAG
>JAQSWG010000046.1 GCA_029266735.1 Ornithinibacter sp. | reverse complement strand
CCGACCTCCCCGACGTCGTCTGTCGGCGTGCGCCGACACGCCGCGCGGAGGGCGTATCGGCGGCGTTCTGACAGACGAGGTCGGGGAGGCGGGGTGGCGGCGGCGGGGTGTCGGCGGACCGGCATACCGTGTGACCATGACCCCCGCCCTGTCGCCGAGCCGAGCCGCGGACTTCAAGCAGTGTCCGCTGCTGTTCCGGTTCCGGACGATCGACCGGCTCGAGGGCCCGCCGTCGCCAGCCGCCGCGCGAGGCACCCTCGTCCACGCCGTGCTCGAGCACCTCTTCGACCTACCGGCTGCCGAGCGCACCCCGCTCGCCGCGACCGCCCTGCTCGAGCCACGGTGGCGTGCCCTGGTCGAGGAGCGACCCGAGCTGGCCGTGATGATCGCGGACTCCGAGGTGCTGACCGAGGAGAGCTGGTTCGCGGGCGCCCGCACGCTCGTCGAGCAGTGGTTCGACCTCGAGGACCCGACGCGGCTGGAGCCGGCCGCGCGCGAGCTGTACGTGGAGACCGAGGTCGAGGGGCTGACCCTGCGCGGGTACGTCGACCGGCTCGACGTCGCGCCCGACGGGGCGATGCGGGTCGTCGACTACAAGACCGGCCGCTCCCCCGGGGAGGCGTTCGAGGCCAAGGCGCTCTTCCAGATGAAGTTCTACGCGCTCGTCCTCTGGCGGATCCACGGTGAGATCCCCCGCCAGCTGCAGCTCGTCTACCTCGGCAACGGCGAGGTGGTCCGCTACGCGCCCGACGAGGGTGACCTGCTCGCCGTCGAGCGCAACGTCCGCGCCATCTGGGATGCCGTGGTGCGCGCGGCGCGCACCGGAGACTGGCGCCCGCGCACCTCCCGGCTCTGCGACTGGTGCGACTTCCGGGACCTCTGCCCCGCCTGGGGTGGGACCCCTCCTCCCCTGCCCGAAGGCGCCGACGCGATCGCGCTCGACCCCGCCCGCTCAGGCGAGGCGGTGCCCGCCGACGACTGACCCCTTCCGGGCCTCGTCGGCCAGCTCCCCGAGCCGGTGTGGTGTGACCCCGGTGAGCGTCGCGATGTGGACGGCGCCGGGCAGCTCCGGCACGGAGACGACGTGCGGCACGGCGACCGTGGGCACCCCCGCGGCGACGGCCGACCGGACCCCGGTCGGGCTGTCCTCGATGGCGACGCAGTCCTCGGCCGCGACACCGAGCAGCCGTGCCGCCGCGTGGTACGGCTCAGGGTGCGGCTTGCCGTGGCCCACCTCGTCCCCGGTCACCACGGTCGTGAAGGCGCCCTCGGGAAGGGCCTCGACGACCGCGTCGGCGAGAGAGCGCCACGACATCGTCACCAGGGCGTTCGGCACTCCCTCGGCACGCAGGGCGTCGAGCAGCTCGCGCGCCCCCGGCCGCCAGGTCACGTGCTCACGGACCCGCGAGACGACCCGCACGAGGAGCTCGTCGACGATGCGCACCGCGTCCCACGTGATCGTCGAGTTCGCCCGGATGAACTCCGCCGAGACGAGCAGGTCGTTGCCGACGAGCTGGTGGGCGAACTCGTCGCTCCAGGTGCCGCCGTGCTCCTCGACGATCTCGTGCTCGGCGGCGATCCAGTACGGCTCGGTGTCGACGAGGGTGCCGTCCATGTCCCAGAGAACGGCTGCGGGCAGGCTCATGGGTCGGAAGTCTAGGGAGCCGTAGGGTGGAGGCCAGACGACAGGAGGACGCGGTGATCGAGCTGGAGGACCTGCCCGAGCTGAAGGACGCGATCATGATCGCTGCCTTCGAGGGCTGGAACGACGCAGGCGAGGCCGCGAGCGCCGTGATCGAGCACCTGGCCGACGTGTGGGACGCCGAGGTCGTCGCCGCGCTGGACCCCGAGGACTACTACGACTTCCAGGTGAACCGGCCCCGGGTGCTCCTCGAGAACGGTCGCCGCCGGATCAGCTGGCGGACGACCCGCATCCTCGTCGCGACCGAGACCTCCCTGGGCCGGGACGTCGTGCTCGTGCAGGGAGTCGAACCGTCGTTTCGCTGGCGCGCGTTCGCCATCGAGCTCATGGAGCTTGCGCAGGCGGCCGACGTCTCGATGGTCATCACCCTCGGTGCCCTCATGGCCGACGTCGCCCACTCCCGGCCGATCCCCGTCTCGGCCACGTCCGACAGCGAGGACACGCGCCATCGGCACGACCTCGAGATGAGCTCCTACGAGGGTCCCACCGGGATCGTCGGTGTTCTTGCCGACGCGGCCACGCAGGTGGGGGTTCCGTCGGTGTCGTGCTGGGCGGCCGTGCCGCACTATGCCGGGCACAGCCCTTCGCCGAAGGCGACACTCGCGCTGGTGCGCCGGATGGAGGACCTCCTCGACGCGCCCATCGAGCACGGCGACCTCGACGAGGACGCCCGAGCATGGGAGCGCGGGATCGACGAGCTGGCCGCCTCGGACACCGAGGTGGCCGAGTACGTGGAGTCGCTCGAGGAGGCTCAGGACACTGCCGAGCTCCCCGAGGCGAGCGGTGACGCCATCGCGAAGGAGTTCGAGCGCTACCTGCGCCGGCGCGGCACCGACGAGCCGTGAGGACACGGGCGCGGGGGCCGGACGGCCCCACGGTTCAGCGGGTGCGCCGGAACGCCAGGACCGCGGTGTCGTCGTCGTAGGTGGTGTCCCGCACAGACGTGACGACCCGACCCAGCCCGTCGGCCAGCAAGGCACGGGAGAGCTCTGGGAGTGCGTGCTCGAGCCTGGTGAGCCCTGCCTCGATGTCCTCGTCCCGCCGCTCGACGAGGCCGTCGGTGTACGCCAGCAGGGTGTCCCCGACGCCGAACGGCACGCGGTGCTCGCGGCGCTCGGCGGGGGTGACACCCAGCGGCGGACCGTCGGCATACGGCAGCCACGTCACGTGCCCATCGGCCCGCAGCAACATCGGGGGTGGGTGGCCGGCGTTCGCCACGACGAGGGTGCCCGAGACGCGATCGGCGAGCAGGTACACGAGGGTGACGAGCTGGTCGGTGCCGTAGCGAGCGAGCATCTGGTCCAGCTTCATGACCACCTCCGCGGGTGTGGGGTCCACCGAGGCGAAGGCGCGCACCGCGGACCGCATCTGGGCCATCGCCGCCGCCGCGGCCACACCCCGCCCCATGACGTCGCCGAGGAAGAGGACGTAGCGTCCGTCGTCGAGTGGGGAGGCGTCGTAGAAGTCGCCTCCCACCTCCGCCCGGCCGGAGGGGTGGTAGTCGCAGGCGACCTCCCAGCCGACGCTGCCCCGGACGACCTCGGGAAGCACTGCCCGCTGGAGCTGTTCCGCTGCTTGTAGCGTCTGGCTGTACAGCTCTGAGTTGTCGATCGCCGTGGCCGCCCGTCGGGCGAGGTGCTCGGCGAACCGCAGGTCGTCCTCGTCGTAGAGCCGCTGCTCGTCGGTCGAGACCCAGGTCAGGACACCGATGACCCGTTGCCGCACGAAGAGCGGCACGGTGATCGCACTCCGGAGGTGGAGCTCGCGGGCCACCCTGAGGTGCTCCTCGTCCTGCGCCCCGGCGACGAGCATCTCGTCGGTGATCTCGTGGATGAGGTCGGGCTTCCCGGTCCGCACGACACCCCAGACGCCCGTGGAGCTGGACGGGTCCGGTGGCCACCGCTCCTGCAGCTCCTGGGCGAGCTGGACCTTCTCGGGGTCGACGTGGGCCACCGCCAGCCGGTGCATCCGGCCGTCGCGCACGACGTCGATGGCGCACCAGTCCGCGAACCTCGGCACTGCGAGACGTGCCACCTTGGCAGTCGTGACGTCGAGGTCCAGGCTGCTGGCCAGCTCGATGGACGCCTCCGCGAGGAAGGTCAGCCGGGCGGTCTGCTCGGCGGCCACGGCCGAGGCCTCGATCCGCTGGAACGCCTGGGCACAGGTGTCCGCCATGATCTCGAGGAACTCGAGCTCCGCCGCCGGCGGCCCGTGGGTGCCCGGGATGGAGAGAGCGATCGCCCCGAAGGTCCTGCCGCTCCCCCGCAACGGCATGACGACGAGCGTCCGCTCCCCCCGCTCGATCTCGCTGAGGTGCGGGTAGCGCTCCTCGATGGCAGCAGCTCCGACGATCACCAGCCGCTGTCCACTGCGGATGACCTCGCTCACGGGCAGCGGACTGTCGAGCGGGAAGGACCCCCACCGCACCGCCTCCTCGGAGACCAGCCCGCGCAGGCCGACGACCCGGACCCGGTTCTCCTCGCACAGCGCCAGGGCGGCGACCGTCGCGCCCACGGCATCCGCGATGTGGTAGGTCACGATCTTCGACACCGTGTCGACGCTGTCGGCCATGGCCAGCTCGCTGGTCACCCGGGCGAGCCGCGTCAGGCTCTCGATCCGCCGGGGGGCGCGGCCCTGCCCGCCCTGATCCTGCGGCCGGTCCGTCACGCCGTCATCCTGACAGGTGCGAGCACGTCTTGTCGCGGGCGGCGCGGGTCCCGTCTCAGAGCCGCACTCCGAGCACGGCGTCGACCATCCTGGCCACCAGGCCTGGCGCCGATGCATCGTCCCACTGGGCGGTCAGCGTCCGCTCCGCCCAGCCGTCCACGGCCTGCAGCGCACGTCGGGTGTCGAGGTCGTCGGACAGGGCGGCCCGCACGGCGGCGAGCGTGGCGTCGGCCGGTTCACCGTGGTTCACCGAGAGCGCCACGCGCCAGCAGCTCAGCCGCGCTTCGGCTGCCTCGAGAAGGTCCGGCGTGTAGTCCCAGTCCCGGCGGTAGTGATGCGCGAGGAGGAGCAACCGGATCGCCATCGGGTCGACCCCGTCGGCCAGCAGCCGGGAGACGAGGACGAGGTTGCCCTTGGACTTGCTCATCTTCTCGCCCTCGTAGCCCACCATCGCCTGATGGACATAGCGCCGGGCGAAGACGTCGTCGCCGGTGAGCGCCGAGGCCTGCACAGCGCTCATCTCGTGGTGGGGAAAGACGAGGTCACGTCCGCCACCCTTGATGTCGAAGGGCTGGCCCAGGTGGTGCAACGAGATCGCGGTGCACTCGATGTGCCACCCCGGTCTTCCGGCGCCCAGCAGGTCGTCGTCCCACGACGGCTCACCCTCCCGGGTACCCCGCCAGAGGAGCGGGTCGAGGGGGTCGCGCTTGCCGACGCGCTCCGGGTCGCCGCCGTTGTCGGCGAAGACGGCCGTCATCCGGTCCCGGCTCCATCCCGACACCTCCCCGAAGGACGGTGTCTGGGCGAGGTCGAGGTACACGTCCTCACCCGCACCCTCCTCCGGCGGCACGGGCAGACGGTATGCCGTGCCGGCCTCGACCAGCGCCCGCACCGCCTCGGTGATCTCGGGCATCGACTCGACGACGCCGACGAGCTCGTCGGGGGGAAGCACCGCGAGGGCCGTCATGTCGTCGCGGAACAGGTCGATCTGGGAGGTCGCGAGGTCGCGCCAGTCACGGCTGTCGCGGGCAGCGCGCTCCAGGAGGGGGTCGTCGATGTCCGTGACGTTCTGCACGTACTCGACCTGGTGCCCCGCGTCCCGCAGCACACGGCCCACGAGGTCGAACGTCACGTAGGTGGCGGCGTGGCCGAGGTGGGTCGCGTCGTACGGCGTGATGCCGCAGACGTACAGCCGGGCGACGGGTCCTGCGTCGATGGGTCGCACCGACCGGGTCCTGGTGTCGAAGAGCCGCAGCGGCTCACCGTGGCCGGGCACGGCGGGGACGAACGGCGCGGGCCACGACTTCACCGGCCAAGCGTACGTGTCGGGTCGCCACCGCCCGACCACGGCCCGACGGACCCCTTCAACGCGGCCAGTGCCCGCCGGTCGCCGGAGGTCACAGCGCCGGCCAGGGGATGGCCGGCCACCCCGGTTGCGGCAGAGGATGCCGGCCGGTGCGCAGCAGGGATGCCGTCCGCTCGGCCAGCGCGCGGACCTCGGTGCGCGTGAGGAGCGCCTCGAGCTCAGTGGCCAAGCCGTTCTCGAGCGCGACGAGAAGCGTCCCCAGCCGCGTGAGGTCCTCCTGCGGCACCTCCTGGCCGGCCCACCCCCACAGGACGGTGCGCAGCTTCGGCTCGACCCCGAGGCTGACGCCGTGGTCGCAGCCGCGGACCACCGGCCCGTCGCGCAGGAGGTGGCCGCCCTTGCGGTCGGAGTTGTTGAGCACCGCGTCGAGGACCGCCACGGTCCGCAGCGCCGGCTCCGGACTGTGCGAGACGACGACCGGCCGCCCGGCCGGTGTCTCGCCCTCGAGGACGACGACCCAGCCCTCGCGGACGGCATCCGCCGGCGTCACGTCCACCAGCGGTTCCTGCACACCTTCGACGGGTCCGACCCACAGCTGGACCGAGCCCTGCCCGAGAGGGCCGT
Source organism: Ornithinibacter sp. (assembly GCA_029266735.1). Lineage (GTDB taxonomy): Bacteria > Actinomycetota > Actinomycetes > Actinomycetales > Dermatophilaceae > Fodinibacter. The sequence goes on along the minus strand of JAQSWG010000046.1, from coordinate 10,368 downwards.
CGCGCAGCACCGTGGGCGGGACGACGTCGAAGCCGCCGGCGTCGCTCACGAGGTAGGCGGCCCGCTCCCGGGCGACGAGCGTGCCGTCGGGAAAGTCCCACAGCGGCCGTTCGCTGGCCTCCGGCTTGTGGATGGCGAGCACCGGGTCGTCGGCATCGCCCACGGAGCACAGGAGCGCGCCGTTGGAGGAGTCGACGATCCGGCCGACCGGGGTGAGGTTCCCGCTCGTCAGGAGCTCGACGATGTCAGCGTCGGTATCCGTTGGCACGGGGGCAGATGTGGCCGGTCGGGTCCAGGGGCTGACCGCAGAACGGGCAGGAGGGCCTGCCGGCCGCCACCACGGCGACGCACCGGCGGGCGAAGGCACGTGCCGACGGAGGGGAGAGGACGATCCGCAGGCTCTGGACGTCGGCCTCCTCCGCCTCCTCAGGGTCCTGGTCGTGGCACTCGATGACGACCACCCGGCGCTCGGGGTCCCATGCCAGTGCCAGTGTGTCGACGCGGAACTCGTCCTCGATGGGGGCGGTCAGCGGCGCGGTGTCCCCGTCGCCCGACGGCTCGACGGCGGCGCCCTCGGCATGGGTGTCGAGCAGGTCGTTGACCCGGTCGGCGAGAACGCTCACCTGGACCTTCTCGAGGGAGACCGACACGAGGCGACCGTCGCCGCTCGCCTGGAGGAAGAAGGTGCGGCCGCCGGGTGGCCCGACGGTCCCGGCGACGAAGCGCTCGGGCGGGTCGAACACGGTTGCTGGCATGTCCTCCACCCTAGATCGAGAACCCGACCGGCAGCTCCAGCCGGTGGCGAGCCATGAGCTCCGCGTCCGCCAGCACCGCCCTGGTCGGTCCGTCGGCGACGATCGTCCCCTCGGACAGGACGACGGACCGTTCGCACAGCTCGACGGCATACGGCAGGTCGTGCGTGACCATGAGCACCGTGACGTCGAGCGATCGGAGGATGTCGGCGAGCTCCCGCCGGGACGTGGGGTCGAGGTTCGACGACGGCTCGTCGAGGACGAGGATCTCGGGGCGCATGGCGAGCACCGTGGCGATGGCCACCCTGCGCCGCTGTCCGAAGGACAGGTGGTGCGGGGCGCGCCCGGCGAGGTCCTCGACGCCGACGGCCCTCAGTGCCTCGGCGACCCGCGCATCGAGCTCGGCACCGCGCACGCCGAGGTTCGCCGGGCCGAACGCCACGTCGTCGTGCACCGTCGTCATGAAGAGCTGGTCGTCGGGGTCCTGGAACACGATGCCGACGCGGCGACGCACCTCGAGCAGCGAGTCCCCGGTGACCGGCAGCCCGGAGACGGTCACGCTGCCTCGGCCCGGGGTGAGGATGCCGTTGAGGTGGAGCGCGAACGTCGTCTTGCCGGCCCCGTTGGGCCCGAGCAGGGCCACCCGTTCACCGGCGTGCACGTGGAGGTCGACGCCGAAGAGGGCCTGGTGACCTCCCGGGTAGGCGTACGCGAGGCCCCGGACGTCGAGCACCGGGAGGCTCATCAGAGCCTCGCGGCGACGGAGGCGGTCAGTGCGAGGGTGGCGGGCACCAGTGCCGTCGCCCACTCCCCGGGGCGGGCCGTGAGCGGCGACGTCTCGGGGAGACGTCCGCTGAACCCCCGGCTCAGCATCGCGAGGTGCACCCTCTCCCCCCGCTCGTAGCTCCGGACGAAGAGGGCCCCCGAGGCGGCCGCCAGCACCGGCCAGGCCCGCAGTCCGCGGCCCCGGAAGCCTCGGGACTCTCGAGCGACCCTCATCCGGGCGAGCTCCTCCGTGACCACGCTGAGGTAGCGGACCATGAACGACAGGACGACGACGACGAGAGCCGGTGCGCGGAGGCGCTGGAGTGCCGCGACGAGGTCGGTGGGCGGCGTCGTGACGGCGAACGCGACGGCACTGAGGACGCCCGTGAGGCCCTTGGCGAGCACGGTCCAGGCCGCCGTCACCCCGGTGCTGCTCACGGTGAGCGGTCCGAATGCCGAGTCGGGCCCCGAGGCCACGAATGGGAGGGCGAGGGCGAACACCACCACGGGCAGCGCGACGACCAGGCGTGCGGCGAGGTGACGCGGCGCGACCCCGGTGGACAGCAGGAGAGCAGCCGCCAGCGCCACGAGGCAGCCCAGGGCCACGAGGCTCCCCGCGGGGACGGAGACGACGGCAAGGACGAAGGACAGGAGACCGACGAGCTTCACCTGGGGAGGCAGGCGGTGCAGGAGCGAGGCGCCGTCGACGTGGAGGTGGGCGGAGTGGCCGGAGCCCACGTCACCTCTCCTCGGGGGAGGCCCGGGGACGGCGCAACCACGAGAGGAGGACGACCATGACGAGGCCGACGACGACCACCCCGAGGACGCCCGCCAGACCTCCGGAGAGACGTCCGCTCCCGAGCGGCGCGGCGTAGCCGGCCAGCGGGGACCCCGAGGCGGCGGACTGACGCTCGCTGTCGGCGAAGCCCAGTGTCTGCGCCACCTGCTGGAGCCCGTCGGGCGACGTGGATCCCCAGCCCGACAGGATGCCTGCCACGAGCACGGTCAGCACGGCACCCACGACGAGCACCGTTCGGGTGGAAGGTCGTCGGGTCATGGCCGCGCGCCCTGGGTGACCACGAGCCTGGGCTCCCTGAGCACCGGCCGAGCTCCGTGGACGAGGTCGGGCCGGGCGGCCACGAGGGTCGAGACGACGAGGAACGTGATGGCCGCCTCGCCGAGACCGATGACGAGGTGCCAGGTGCCCATCGCCGCAACGAGCGCGTCGAGCGGAACCGGTGCGGCTCCCCCCACGGCGTACAGGCCGACGAAGACGAGTGCCGCGACGACGACCGACGCCCAGGCGCCCGTCGCGGCGGCCACCGGCACCGACGCCGGTCGTGAGGGCAGGACGGCCCGAGCGCCGGCGAAGACCGCATACCCCACCCACGGACCGACGACCGCGAGCAGGAGCACGTTGGTGCCCAGCGCGCTCACGCCGCCGTCGGCGAAGAGGAGGGCCTGCACCGCGACCACGACCGTGAGGCACACCGTCGCCGTCCGCGGGCCGACGAGGACGGCTGCCAGTGCTCCGCCGAGGAGGTGTCCCGAGGTGCCGGCGCCCACGGGAAAGGTGACCATCTGGGCCGCGAAGACGAACACGGCGACCAGCCCCGCCAGTGGCGCCACCCGGTCGTCGAGCTCACGCCGGGCCCCGCGCAGGCACACGGCGAGTGCACCGGCGGCCACCACGGCGGTCGCGACCGAGGTCGGCGCGTCGAGGAAGCCGTCGGGGACGTGCACGCGCTGCTCCTCTCGAGGGGGACGTTGTTGCACATTATTCGCAACAAGCGCCTCGGGCAATCAGCCGCCCCCGCCGCCCACCTCCGAGTCCCCCGCCGGGGCGTGCTGCGGACGGGCGACGAGCGGTTGGAGGTCGCCTTCCAGCGTGTTGCTCGCGAGGAGCACCATCCGGTTGGTGGTCAGCTGGACCGCGGTGATCGAGCCCGGGTCGACGCGCACCCGCTGCAGGCCCGCCAGCCCTGCCCCGACGGCCTCGGCCACGACCGCCTTGATCGGGTCGCCGTGACTCACCGCGACCCACACGGCGTCCTCGCCGTACTCCGCCTCCACCTCGGCGTCGAGCGCGCGGATGCCCCCGATCACCCGGTCCGCCATCTCGGCGAGGGACTCGGCGGCGAAGTGCTCGTGGTGGGGGAACGTCGCGGCGCCCGGGTCGTCCTGGACCACCCGCCACAGGTCCTCGGTGGCGGCCTCGCGCAGCGGGCGACCGGTCCAGGCCCCGTAGTGGCACTCCCCCAGCCGAGGGTCGGCGACGACGTCGTGGCCGGACAGGGCCAGGGCCGCCGTCTCGAGGCAGCGCTGCAGCGGGCTCGAGACCGCCCTGGCGACGGTCAACGGTGCCAGCCGCTGGGCCACACGAACGGACTGGTCGCGCCCCTTGTCAGTGAGGCCGACGCCCTCCGTCCATCCGGCCAGCAGCCCCTCGGCGTTCGCGGTCGAGTGACCGTGGCGGAGCAGCAGGACGGTGGCCACGAGAGGACACTGTATGCCGCGCCCGCTCACCGCCCCGTGGGTCGCTCCGTGACCCGAGCGCGTGCTCTGTCACGATGAGGGCGTGATCGTCGACCAGGCCGTGTACATGGACGGAGCGCGGCACGACTGCGGTGACCTCAGCGACGAGCTCGCAGCCCTGCGCGCACTCGGCGCCCCCGGCAACTTCCTCTGGATCGGCCTCAAGGACCCCACCCAGGCAGAGTTCGACGACGTCAACGACGAGCTCCAGCTGCACGCCCTTGCCGTGGAGGACGCCGTCCAGGGGCGAGAGCGGGCCAAGGTCGAGCTCTACGACACGAGCATCTTCGTGGTCCTCAAGCCGCTGCGCTACATCGAGAGCACGTCGGACATCGAGACCGGGGAGCTCATGATCTTCGTCGGGGACCACTTCATCGTCACGGTCCGGCGGGGAGACGCCAGCCCGCTCGCGGGTCTGCGCCAGCAGCTCGAGGAGGAGCCCGACCGGCTGCAGCTCGGGCCGATGGCGGTGCTCCACTCCATCGTCGACAGCGTGGTGGACACGTACACCGTCATCGATGAGGAGATCGCGAGTGACCTCGAGGCCATCGAGACGGAGGTCTTCTCCGGCTCCAGGATGGACACCGCGACGATCTACCGGCTCAAGCGGGAGGTGCTCGAGTTTCGGCGCGCCGCGGTGCCGCTGTCCGCGCCGCTGCAGATGCTGCACCACTCCACCCACAGCCCGGTCGACGAGGCCGAGCTGCGGCTGCTCCTGCGGGACGTCAGCGACCACCTCCAGGCGGTCATCGACCATGTGGAGTCCTACGACCGCCTGCTCACCGACATCCTCGGCGCCCACCTCGCGCAGATCTCGGTGCAGCAGAACAGCGACATGCGGCGCATCTCGGCGTGGGTGGCGATCGCTGCGGTGCCGACGATGATCGCCGGCATCTACGGCATGAACTTCGACGACATGCCCGAGCTGCGCTGGCGCTACGGGTACTTCGCGGTGCTCGGCCTCATGGCCGTGCTGTGCCTCGGCATCTACCGCGCCTTCAAGCGCAGCGGATGGCTCTAGGCGACGAGGGCAGCCCGCCTGCCGCAGGGGTGGACGACCGGCATCCGGGAGTCACGTGGCCGAGATCCACCCGGCCCAGAGCGCCGCTGCGACGGCGAGACCGAGGGCGACCCGGTACCAGATGAACGGCCGCAGCGAGTTGGTCGCCACGAACCGCAGGAGCCACGCGATGGAGGCGTAGGCGGTGGCGAAGGCGACGACGATGCCGACGATCATCTGCCCCACGCCGAGTGCGAGGACCGCCTCCGTCCCGCGGGCGAGCTCGAAGATGCCGGCCGCGGTGAGGGCCGGGATGGCCATGAAGAAGGCCAGCTCGGTCGCCGTCACCCGGTTGATGCCGCGCATGAGCCCCGCGGAGATCGTGGCGCCGGACCGCGAGACCCCGGGAATGAGCGAGAAGCACTGGACGAGGCCGATGACCAGCCCGTCCTTGAGGGTGATGCCGTGCTCGTCGCGCTGTTCGCCGGCGCGCTCCAGCACGTCGTGCCGCTGCTCCGCGACCCAGATGACGACGCTCCACAGCACGAGCGCCGCAGCCACGACCCAGAGGTTGCGCAGTGGCCCGGAGATGAGGTCGCGCGCCAGGAAGCCGACGACCCCGACCGGCAGGGAGCCGACGATGACGGCCCACGCGAGGGTGTAGTCGCGGTCCTCGCGGGCCTGGGCGGAGCGCAGCCCGCGGACCCAGGCCAGGAAGAGCCGGGCGATCTTGCGCGCGAAGTAGATGAACGTCGCGACGATGGCGCCGATCTGGATCATCGCGGTGTAGGCCGTGACCGCCGGGTCGTCCACCGGGAGACCGAGGAGCTGCTCGGCGATGGTGAGGTGTCCGGTTGACGAGATCGGGAGGAACTCGGTGAGCCCTTCCACGACGCCGAGGACGATGGCCTGGAAGTAGGTCAGTTCGACGGACACGAGCCGACAGCCTAGGTGTACGCGGCGCTCGACCCGCTCGCGCACCGACCGACCGGAATGCCCTCTGCGTCAGGTCTGGAGAGGAAGGGCCTCCGCGACGGCCCGCAGCACCGCGGCGCGGTCCTCCGCCGTGCGCGCGAACGGCGCGACGCTGAGCGTGGTGACGCCCGCGTCCGCGTAACGGCCGATCCGCTCGGCGATGCGCTCGACCGGCCCGATGAGCGCGGTGGCGTCCGCGAGGTCGAACGGCACGGCATCCGCCGCATCCCGGGGGCGGCCTTCGAGGTACAGGTCCTGGATGCGGTCGGCGGCCTCGTCGAAGCCCATCCGCCGCGCCAGCCCGTTGTAGAAGTTCTGCTCCCGGCTTCCCATGCCCCCGATGTACAGGGCTGTGTAGTCGGCCACCGCCGCGCGGCCGGCCCCGAGGTCGTCGGTCACGACGACCGGCACGGTGGCTACCACGTCGAAGCCGACCATCGGGTCCTGTGGTGTGTCGGCGCTCGCGGCCACCCGACCCTCGCGGACGGCCGCCAGCTGGTCGCTCGAGTGCTCCGGGGAGAAGAAGATCGCCAACCAGCCGTCGGCCACCTCACCGGCCAGCCGGATGTTCCGGGGCCCGACCGCGGCGAGGTACACCGGCAGGTCAGGGCGTGGCGGGCGGATGGTCAGGCGCAGTGCCTTGCCGGGGCCGTCCGGGAGCGGCAGGGTGTGGTGGCGGCCGGCATACCGAACCTGCTCCCGCCGCAACGCCATTCGCACGATGTCGACATACTCGCGGGTCCGGCCCAGTGGCTCCGCGAAGCGCACACCGTGCCAGCCCTCGCTCACCTGGGGGCCGGACACGCCGAGCCCGAGGTGGAACCGGCCGCCGGAGAGCGTGTCGAGCGTGGCGGCCGTCATGGCGGTCATCGCGGGGGTACGCGCAGGGATCTGCATGATGCCCGCTCCCAGGCCGATGCGGCTCGTCTGCGCGGCCAGCCAAGCGAGCACCGTCGGAGCGTCGGAGCCGTACGCCTCAGCGACCCATGCCTGCGCGTAGCCGAGGCGCTCGGCCTCCATGACGAGGGAGAGCGTATCGGCGCCGAGCCCCATCCCCGCGTACCCGCACGTGATTCCCAGCCGCATGGTGCCCACCGTAGCGACTGGGCCCCTGGCGATAGGGTCGCCGCCATGCTCGCGCGCCGCCTGGGAGCCTCCGGCCTTGCCGTGTCCCGGCTCGGCCTCGGCACGATGGCCTGGGGCACCCGCACCTCGGCGGAGGACGCGCGGGACCTCCTCAGCGCGTTCCGCGCTGCGGGCGGCACCCTCGTCGACACCGCGCACGGGTATGCCGGGGGCGCGGCCGAGGAGATCATCGGCGACCTGCTCGAGGGCCCGGACCGCGACGAGGTCGTCCTGCTCACCAAGGCGGGCATCAGCCGGGCCAGTGGCAACCGGGTCGTCGACTGCTCACGGTGGGCGATGATGCGCCAGCTCGAGACGTCGCTGAGCCGGATGCGCACCGACCACGTCGACGTCTGGCTCGCGCACACCTGGGACGACCAGACGCCCATCGAGGAGACGGTCAGCGCACTCGTGTGGGCGGTGGAGTCGGGGCGGGCACGCTACGTCGGCGTCTCCAACCACGTGGGGTGGCAGGCTGCCCGGACCATGTCGCTCCTCGCCGCGGCGGGGGTGCCCCTCGTGGCCGACTCGGTGGAGTACAGCCTCGTCTCGCGCCTCCCCGAGCGCGAGCTCGCCGGCGCCTCCACGGCCCTCGGCTTCGGCCTCCTGCCGTGGTCGCCGCTCGGACGTGGCGTGCTCGGCGGGCGCTACAGCAGGACCGTCACGGCGGACTCCCGGCTGGCCTCGGAGGAGTTCGCCGGCTTCGCCGGGCGACACGTCGGGGACCACACGCGCGGCGTGGTCGACGCCGTACGCACCGCCGCGACCGGGCTGGGCGTGTCGCCGGCGGTCGTGGCGCTCACGTGGGTGCGGGACCGGCCCGGCGTCGTCGCCCCGATCATCGGGCCGCGGACGACCGCCCAGCTCGTGGTGCTCCTGGACTCCGACGACCTCGAGCTCCCCGAGCAGATCGTGGCCGCCCTCGACGAGGTGTCGGTCGAGCACTCCTGAGGGCGGCGCGTTCCGGGCCGCGCCGGACGCCGGAGGGACTCGGCCGGCTCGACGGGCTCAGCGCAGGCGGAGGGGTTCGGTGTCGTCGGTGTCGTCGCCGGACTCCGAGGAGTCGTCCTCGAACTCGATGTCGTCGTCCAGCCCCGAGTAGAGGTGGGCGTCGTCGCCGTCCTCGTCGTCGTGGGCGTCGAGCACCTCGGCGACCTCGTCGTCGGCGTCCTCGTCGGTGCCGTCGTCATCGCCGGTGTAGATGTCCAGGGGTGTCATCTCGCCGTAGGCGTCGTAGAGGGCACCGTCATAGGCCTCGAAGGCGTCGGCGAGGTCCTCGTACGCCGCGACCACCGAGGGGTCGTCCTCGCCGTGCCGCGTGCTGCTCGCCTCGAGGTGGCGCTCGAGGGCAGCGACGAGCTGGTTCAGGGCTGCTCGCGGATCGGCGCTCATGGTGTCGACGTTACCGGTCCTGGAGCACAATGTGGCGATGGTCGAGTACGAGTACCTCGTCCTGTCCTTCGGACGGGAGGTGGCCCGCGGAGACATCCGCCGACAGCTCACGGAGCACGCCGAGTACGGGCACTGGGAGCTCGAGCGCACCCGGATCTACGAGGGCGGACGCACGCGCACCTGGCTCCGTCGCAAGATCATCCGCCCACGACGCTCGATGAGCCCTTCTCGCTGACCGCGACGGCTCCTCCGGCGCTCGGCGCGGGGGCTCAGCAGGTCTCGAGCAGCCTCAGGAGAACCCGGGTTCCGAACTTCAGCGACTCGACCGGGACCCGCTCGTCGATCCCGTGGAACATCGGGGCGAAGTCGAGGTCCGCGGGCAGGCGCAGCGGCGCGAACCCGTACCCGGTGATCCCGAGCAGCGAGAGCGCCTTGTTGTCGGTCCCGCCGGACAGGCAGTAGGGCAGCACCTCGGCGTCCGGGTCCTCGGTGCGCAGCGCCGCGACCATGGCGTCGACCAGGTCACCCTCTAACGGCGCGTCGAGGGCGATGTCCCGGTGGAGCACCTCGACGTCGACGTGCTCACCGGCGAGGTCGCGGATGGTCGCGAGCAGCTCCTCCTCGTGGCCGGGGAGGAATCGGCAGTCGACGCTGGCGGACGCGTGCTGGGGTATGACGTTGTGCTTGTAGCCCGCGTCGAGCATGGTGACGTTGCTCGTGTCCTGCAGCGTGCCGCGCACGAACCCCTGGGCGCCGCCGAGGTGCCGAAGGAGCTCCTCGAGGTCCTCGTCCGACCAGCTCGTCCCGGTGAGGTCGGCGCACCCGTCGAGGAGCGTGCGCACCGAGGGGATGAACTCGCGGGGCCACTTGTGGGCGGCGATCCGTGCGATCGCCTCCGCGAGCCGGACGATGGCGTTCTCGTCGTTCGGCACGGAGCCGTGACCCGCCCGCCCGTGTGCGGTGATGCGGAGCCAGGCGATGCCCTTCTCGGCGGTCTGCAGCAGGTAGGTGCGCCGCTCCTTGCCGTCCCGGTCCGTCAGGGTCACGCTGTAGCCGCCGACCTCGCTGATCGCCTCGGTCACCCCCTCGAAGACCTCCGGATGCCGGTCGACGAGGAAGTGCGACCCCTTCGTCCCTCCTGCCTCCTCGTCTGCGAAGAAGACGACGACGAGGTCTCGTGGAGGCACCGTGCCCGTGCGAGCCAGGTGGCGCACGCACGAGAGCATCATCGCGTCCATGTCCTTCATGTCGACCGCGCCGCGGCCCCAGATGCAGCCGTCTCGCTCCTCCGCCGAGAACGGGTCCACCGACCAGTCCGCGGCGTTGGCCGGCACGACGTCCAGGTGCCCGTGGACGCACAGCGCGCCGCGGCTGCGGTCCGACCCGGGGATCCGCACCGCGACGGTGACGCGCCCCGGGTCGCTCTCGAACGTCTGGGCCACCAGGCCCACTTCACGCAGCTGCTCGACGACGTATGCCGCCGCCTCGGCCTCCCCCGGACCGCTCCCGTCGCCGTAGTTGGTCGTGTCGATCCGGATCAGCTCTTGGCAGATCCGGACGACCTCGTCTTCGGGCCGCGTCACGGTGTCGCTCATGCTCAGCCACTGTAGGCGCGAGAGCCCAGGGCATTCCGTCTGCAGGACCTCCGGGCGGCCCCAGGGATTTCGGTCCGCAGCCGTGGAGCGTGTAATGTTCCGGGACGCAGGACGGCCTCCCCGGGCCGCCCAGCACCACTCGTCCGGGTGGCGGAATTGGCAGACGCGCTAGCTTGAGGTGCTAGTGCCCTTATTGGGCATGGGGGTTCAAGTCCCCCCTCGGACACCA